>CAZMDZ010000108.1:0-10534 GCA_964565175.1 uncultured Planctomycetales bacterium | reverse complement strand
TCGCCGCTGGGAATGCCCAACTGAAATCGGCGGTTGAGTTCGCGAATCCTGGCTTGCCCGGCGAAGGGGTGGCGCGAGAGGGAGCCCGGGCTTCTCCAACTTAGTCCAAGAAACCGCTTTGGTTGCCGTTGATTGGACGCGGGGTTCCAGTGACCGCGAGTTCACATTTGCAGTGAACCGAAGCACACCCATTGTTCGTTACTCTGGAGACACTGGCTTTGGCCCAGCCCGATTGATCATGCTCAGAAACATGCGCGCACTTCTGCTCCTTCTCAGTTCTCTTTTGATCCTGCCAGCAATTGGTGGTTTCGCACACGCTTCTACCGCCGTCCATTCCGGCGCGGGGTACAGCGGATTGCTTTTACTCGTCGATCAAAGAGGAGACTCGCAGCCCTCGGCAGAAGCCCAGGCCGAGGCCAAAGAGCAGGAGCCACAAGCCTTCGTTTACCTGGCCGAGTTGCCGACCAAAATCCGTCAAGCGATGCTGGCTGGCGATCACGACGAGGCGCTGCGCATGTTGCACGATCTGCGCGAAGCCGATGCGTCGCGGGCGGACCATTGGACTTACTACCTTGCTGTGGCCCAGCGCGCGGCCGACAAAGGCGAGCAAGCACTGGTCAGCCTGGGTAGCTTCGAAACCAATTTCCCGAAGTCCATCTGGCTGCGCAAAGCTCGCTTCCTGCGCGCCGACGTGCTGCGAGACCTGAAACGGCTGGAAGAAGCAGAGCGCATTTACGAGGAAGAAGCCCTGCGTTTGCGTTCTCCCGAGCGGCAGGGTGAATTGGCCGAAATTTATCTCAACTTCGCCCGCGATTTGTCGACTCCGCCCGATGCTGGCACTCCCGACAAGGGAAATTTAGACTACGGCCGGGCAGCCAATCTTTACCAGCGCGTACTTGATCTAGGCGCCCCCGCATTCGCTCGCGCCGAAGCCTTGTTTGGCATGGCTCGATGCTACGAGGAGTTGAAGGACTGGAAGCAAGCGCGCAAACAGTTTGAACTCTTCCTCAAAGATTTCGGCGGTGGCAAGCAAGCCGACGTCGCCGGTATCCGCGCTTTCGAAGGTCGCTTTCGCTTGGGCCGGTGCATTTATCACAGTGGTGACCAATCGGGATCGCGTCGGCATTTTGAGAACTTGATCGAGTTGATCGAAGCGATTGATTCGTCGGCCGATGAAATTGAGGAAAGTGATCCACTTGGCGCACAATATGAAATGTGGCGCGCGGTGCAAAAGGATTGGCCGGAGTTGACCCATAAGTTGTTGCGGTTGTTCGAAGGCAAGGCGCGTTTTGCTTTGGCGTATTCTTATCAGGGCAATGATTTTCAAAACGCGTCTCAGCGGGTGGCGCATTTTCGCCGCTTCATTGAAAAGGTGCCTGGGCACGAGCTTGAAGGCCAAGCGCGCTTCATGATTGCCGAAGCATTAATGAACTCGAATCAGCTGGAAGAGGCCATGGCTGAGTTTGATGCCTATCAAGGTTGGGCAACTCCGGCGGGCACTTCCCAGAAGATCCTGGAAGAGAACGAACGCTATCGCCAGAACTCGCTGTTCCTCAAAGGTCAGTGCTTGCAACGGCTTCAACGTTTTGAGGAAGCGATCACCGTATTGAATCAATACGTGGGCAAGTATCCTTCTGGCGAGCAGTGGGCGGCCGCTCAGCGCGAAATGCTGAACTCGGAGTACGCGATTGGCCAGAAACATCGCAGCGATGGCGAGTGGAAGTTGGCCCGCAACACCTGGACGGAGTTTTTGGCGGCACATCCGCTGGACTCGCGCGCCAAAAGCATCGCCTATGCCCTGGGTGAATTGTATTTGGACCAAGCGAAGGATGAGAATGAAAACAGCGTCCGCGCCTGGCAGAGCGAATCCTTGGCGGCGCTTTTTGGCAACGCGATTGCAGAGTGGGATAACCTGGCGAAGAAGTATGCGCAAAGCGATGAGGCATCCCACGCGCTTTACTCGATTGGTGTGGCTTATGAAACCGAGTTGATGGATCTGGAAAAGAGTATCGCCTATTACCGGCGTTGCGATTTCGGTTCTTTTGCCGGTCATGCCGCCAAACGATTGCAGCGGATGACCAAGCAATCCTTGGCTACTGAAACCGAGCGCATTTGGCGCAGCAATGAAAAAGCCAAGGTCAAAGTCCACGTGCGCAACACGGAAAAGTTGACGGTTCGTGTTTACAACCTGGATCTAGAGGCTTACTTCCGCAAGCATTTGACTCACCAACGGATTGGCGATTTGGATTTGGATTTGATCGCCGCCGCCGATGAGTTTGAGGTTCAGATTGACGATTACGCCAAGTACAAGCCGATTTCGCAAGACATCGAATTGCCGGTGAAGGGTAGTGGAGTGTGGGCAGTTGCGGTGGACGATGGCGAACGACGAGCGACATCCTTAGTGGTGCGCAGTGATATCGATGTCATTGTCAAATCATCTCGCCGCGAGATTTTTGTCTTTGCCCAAAACATGTTGAAGGGCAAGCCAGCGGATGACGTCGAAGTTTTGCTGGCGATTCCTCGCCATGGCCCGCAAGGCAGTACCACTTTTTTGAAGACGATCCAGACCAAGAAGGATGGGGTCGCCCGGATCGAACTGGATGAACTGAGTGATTCCAATGGTGTTCGCATTTTGGCTCAACGCGAGGGCAGTTATGCATCCAATGGATTGTCGCTTGATGGATTGCAGCTTTCTTCTGGTTTGCGCGGTCGCGGTTATGTTTACACCGGTCGCCCGGCTTATCGTCCGGGACAGCTGGTGCACTGGCGTGCGATTCTGCGTGAAGCCGATGGCGACGTTTATCAATTTACGCCTGGCGCGGAATACCAGGTCAGCATCAAGAATCCGAGCGGCCAAATTATTTCCAAGCGCGAGCTGAAGCTCAGCGAGTTTGGCACGTTGAATGATGAATACTTGCTCCACCGCCAAGCGCCCTTGGGGGCTTACTCGATCACTTGTCGAGGGAAAAATTCTGCCGAGTATCACGGCCGCTTTGAAGTGCGCAACTTCCAATTGCAAGAGGTCAACCTCGAGATTGAATTTGACCAAACGGTTTATTACCGTGGCGATATCGTTAAGGGCACGGCGTTGGCTGCGTACTATTACGGCCAGCCGTTGCGGCAAAGTCCGGTGCGGCTGACCTTGCCGAATAACCGCGTGCTGAATACGGTCACCGATGAAAACGGTGAAGTGAAGTTTGAGATTCAAACGCGGGACTTGCTGAATTCACAGCGCCTCAGCGTGCATGCAATGTTGGTGGAGGAAGGCGTTACAACGAGCGCGGCTACTTATGTTGCAACCTTCGGCTACTCGGCCGCCGTGCTGGTTCCCCAGCACACGCTCTTGGTTGGCAGCACCTTTAGTTTGGGCGTGGTTGCCTCCGACGCCGCAGGCACTCCAGTTGAGCGGCCAATGAAGATGGAAGTTCTGCGCCGCGAGCAAGATCGGCGCGGTCGGTGGCACGACATTCCGGTGCACGATTTCGCCATTCAAACCGACGAAAGTGGACGTGCTGACCAAGCGATGAGTGTCGAGAAAGGTGGGGATTACATGATCCGCCTGACCGGAACCGATCGTTTTGATAACCCAGTGGTGAAGGAAACCGCCATTCACATTTATGGCGAGGAAGACGATCAGCGGGTGCGCATTATTGCTAAGCAAACGCGACTTCCCGTAGAGAGTGAGTTGAAAGTGGAAGTCTTCAACCGTGAAGCTGCTGGTTTGGCGCTGCTGACTTTCGAAGGCGAGACCATGCTCGATTACAAAGTCGTGCAATTGACTGCTGGCAGCAACCAGCTGTCTTTCCCGATGGACCATGCGCTGTACCCCAACTTCCGTTTGGCGGCGGCGATGATGCAAGGAAACAAGTTCCATCTCGCTTCGGCCGATTTCGAATTGCTCCGCCAGCTGACCGTCAAGGTCACACCGGCAAAGGATATTGTGCGACCGGGCGAAAAGACTTCGGTGGAAATTGAAGTGTTGGATCAACTGGGTAAGCCAGTCTCCGCCGAAATGTCGATGGCGGTCGTTGATCAATCGATCTTCGATCAGTTCAATAGCATGGTTCCGCGCATCGACCACTTTTTCATGCAAGATGCGCGCCGTAACATCGGCTTTAGCACCTCCAGCTCGTGCACCTTCCACTACAGCGGTCACACGGCTCAAATTTCAACGGCGGTGTTGGCCGAAGTGACCCGCTACAAGCAAAGCTTGGAGTGGGAGAAGAGCAAAGGCGAGTTGCGCGAACAGTTAGAAGGCAAGGTTTACGCCGGTCCTGGTGACGTAAGTCCTCCTGGCGCCGGAGCACCTAGTTCGCCGGCATACCCACGCGCCGCGGGCCGGGCAATGGAACCGTCGCGCAATGCTTTCCGCCTTGGTCAAGCTGGCGAAGAATTGGAAGTTGCAGCGGGCCTCGCCTTGGAACAGGCGTGGGATTCCGACGCCTATAACGATGCAATTGGACTCGGTGGCGGGGCCGGTGGCAAATACGGCGGCCGAGGTGGTCGCGGCGGCGGTAGGCGCGGTGGCAGCCCGACCGATGCTTACATGGGTTTGGAAGGTTTGGGCTACTTGGATGCAGGATTGGACTTCGATGATGAAGAGGCCATGCTGCGCTGGGCAAATGCCGGGTTGGCATTCTGGGCTCCAGCGGTGATTACCGACGCTAGCGGCAAAGCCACTCTCGAATTCACGATGCCGCCGCGCAGCACCGAGTGGCGATTGACGGCGCGCGGGACCACCAAGGAAACTCTGGTCGGTCAAGCAGTCTCCAGTTTGATTGCGCGCGATGACTTTTTCGTCCAAGTGCAAACACCACTGGCGCTGGCCGAGGGCGACCGTCCCGAGTTCCGCGTGCGCGTGCAAAACTTCACCGGTGATCATGGTCCCGTTGATGTGCAGTTGCGTTTAAGCGGCGACGATTACAAACACAGCTTGCCTGGCAAAGTTGAATTTGCTGAAGGCGAATTGCAAAAGGAAGCCGTCTTTGTGCTGCGAGAAGGATTGCCCAATGTTGGCGATCTGCTGTTGGAGGTCACTGCCCGCGCGGGCTTTGGCGAAGAGCCTGTAATTGCGACCCAACTGAAGAAGTTAAAGGTCCAACCTTGGGGCATCGCCGTTGCCGACGCCCGCTCCGGCGTACTCAGTTCCGATACGAAATTCACCCTCAGTCTTCCGAAGGGGCGCAATGTCAATCGTGCCCTGGAAATTTCGTTTGGCAGTCAGCTGCAATCGATGATCATCGACGCCGCCTTGGATCGGCCTTTGTTCTACGACCGTTTGTACAGCCGTTGCTTGCCAAACTACAGCGACGTTGCTTCGGATCTGATCGGCGTCTGCGCCGCACTGGATTGGTTGAACCGCCACCCTGAACAAGCCGATCGCGATTCCTACCAACGCTTGTGGCAACGCGGCGAAGGTTTGGTCGCTCACCTCAGCACCAGTCAGGCCAAAGACGGCGCTTGGGATTGGAGTGGAACCAGGCGATTGACTTCCTCTGCCGAGACGTCGGCGCGAGCGATGCACGCTTTGGGCATGGCGAGCGAGATCGGCTTTGCTGTGACGCCCTCAGTGATTCAAAAGGGTGTGGAATTCTTGCGCCAAAAGTTCACCGAAACCAGTCAGGATCAGCTCGAGCGTAAGGCAATCGTTTCTCACGCGCTCGCTTGGAACGATGCTGGTGACTTTGGTGCTTTGAATCGCCTGCATCGTTTGCGCAATTCACTTTCGCCAGCGGCGTTGACTTACACCGGCTTGGCGCTGAACAAAATGAACCGCAAGTCTATGGCCAAAGAGGTGGCGGCAGTGTTGATGCCGCATATTTCTAACCAAGGCCTGTGTTCGGTAGTTGGCAACCAAGCATGGAGCCGCTCGCCCCTGGAAACGTCGGCGTTGGCGGCATTGTTGTTGCAACAAACGGACCCAACTTCTGCTGAGGTTCGTCAGTTGGTTGATTCTTTGTTGGAACAGCGTCCATGGCGCGACGGCAAAGGGCGCGGCATGGCTATCGCGGCGGTTTCGCAATGGCTGGGCAAAACGCAATGGAAAGTTGACCCGTTCGACGTTGAGGTCACCATTAACGGCCACAGCATGAGGATGGAGTTAGGTGGAGACACTCACTTCACCGGCATCGTGGAGCATGATTTTGAGCATGAACGTGCGGTGATTGAATTGCGCGTCCACGGTCGCGGTCGTCCCTACTTCCAAGCTGCATTGACCGCGATCAACACGACGGTGGCAGAAAAGAAAGCCGACCACTTCCGCTTTACTCGGTATTCGTTTGAAGCAGAGCAGCCGATTTACAAAGGCAAGAAGATTCCGACTGGTTTTGGTGTCATCAACAGTCGCACTCGCACCAAGGAATGGCGCAACTTGGTTCAGAACTTGCCGCTTGGCGCGATGACGCGGGTCGACATTCAGTACTATCGCGACTACGACAACAAGCAAGTTCTGGAAGATGTTGACTTCCTCACCCTGACGGTTCCGATCCCTGCTGGCTGCACGGTGATGAAGGGAAGCGTCGGTGGCAACGTTTTGTACCACGAAGTTCGTGGCAATGAGTTGATGGTGAACATCGGCCAACACCGTGGCAGCGGCCGCTTGAACTTTACTTTGGTCGGTGTTATTCCTGGCGAGTACAAAGTGCTGCCATGCACGATGCGCTCTTCTTACCAGCTGGATCAATATGCGTTCTCCAAGCCGCAGCAGCTGACCGTTCTTCCACGTGGAAGTGAGAGTTCCGACCCCTATCGTGAAACCCCCGACGAGTTGTACCACCTCGGCATCGCCATGTTGGAAGCCGGCGACGACGACGGCGCATTCAGCATGTTGAGCAAGCTGTACTCTGATTTCGGCGCCGATCTGCACACCCAACGCTTGGCAACTGCCGCTGGCTACTTATTGTTCTTGGCTATCGACCGCGACTTGTCGGCCGAGGTCGTGCGCTACTTCGAAGTGTTGAAGGAAAAGAATCCAGCGCTGAATGTGCCGTTCGACAAGATGCTTGCTGTCGGTCAGGCTTATCGCCAGCTTGAAGAGTACGAGCGAGCGCTGCTTGTGTTCCGCGCAACCATTGAAGAAACCTTTGGCAAGGATTTGAAGGTGGCTGGTGCGCTAGATCAACAGCAAGAGCTTCACGGTGCGTTGGCCGTGATGGAACGCTTGTGGCTGGAGTTCCCGGACTTGCCGGTTGTGATGGAAACCTATCTTGCGCTTGGTGATAAGATTTTGGCGTTGGCGCCGAACGCGCATCGGCACGCGTCCTTGAAAAAGGCAAACCTGGATCGCAGCCGCTTGACCTTGGCTGGTGTGCAGTTGCTTAATCGATTCTTGGCGTTGTACCCCGATGATCCGATGGCGGCAGAAGCCGGCTTGAACTTGGTCAGCGCATTTTTGGAATTGGAAGAATTCAAGACCAGTTCAGCTCTGTCTACCGAATTCGCGCAACGCTTCACCAAGCCCTCCTTCGCCGACACTTATCGCTATACCGATGCCGTTTCGCGTTGGTACTTAGGCGAAGAAAAGCAAGCCACTTCGATTCTGAAGAGCATTGCCGAAGCGCGCTATCCCAAGCCAAATGGCGGCACATCGCCGTCGGAAAACCGTGACCTGGCGCTGTATATCTTGGCTCAGATCCACCACGCCAAACAGGATTACACCAATGCCGCTGAGTACTATGAAAAGGTGGACCAGGTGTTCTCCGATGCCCAAGAAGTCCTCGCCGGTTTCCGCGCAAAATCGATTGAGCTCGACGAGGTGACGTCGGCTGCTCCGGGCAAGCGGGTGGAGATTGAATTGCGCCACCGCAATGTCGAAGAGGCGGAGTTGTTGGTCTACGCCGTCGACTTGATGACCTTGTACCTGCGTGAGCGAAACCTCAGTCAAATCACTTCGGTGAACTTGGCCGGCATCGCTCCAACCTTGCGCAAGACGGTCAAGCTAAAGCCTGAAATGGGTATGTTGCAGAAGCACACCAAGGTCAAGCTGGACCTGCGCAAGCCAGGCGCTTACTTAGTCATTTGCCGCGGCGACGAGCTCCACACCTCGGGTTTGGCATTGGTAAGTGACATTGAATTAGAAGTGCGAGAAGATCCCACTTCGGGGCGCTTGCGCATTCAAACGCGCGATCAGTCCGATCATAAGTTCGTGCGCGACGTCGACGTCCGCGTGGTTGGCAGTGCTGGTGGCGATTTCATCTCCGGGAAGACTGATCCGCGCGGTTTATACATTGCCGACGGCGTCCTTGGTTTATCCACTGTGATTGCCCGCTACGATCGCGAGCACTACGCTTTCTTCCGCGGCGAACAAGCGCTTGGCGCACCGGCGCAGGATAAGAAGAAGGATCTTCAGTTCCAGAACAAGCAATTGGAAGCGCAAGACTATTTCGACAATGTCATCCGCTTTAACGACAGCAATGTCCAACAGCGCGCGCAGCGATTGGAAGAGAACATCAACGCCAGTCGCAAGGGCGTGCGTGTCGAGCAAGCAAGATAACCGCCGCCCGGGGGTTACCCGGACGGCGGTTCAAGGTGGAGTCCGCTAGCGGCGGCTTAGGATGCCGTTGGCGGATTCCCAGTTAACTAAGGACTCAGTGCCTGCGAGGTAGTTCAAATCAGCCGAAATCCGGTACTGCCAAGGCAGCACATTCTTGTCGGCGATCAAACCCAAAGCTTGTGCGGCGTATGCGCGGGCCATCGGCGTTAGATCCTTATTATTCATCGCCGTCAGCAAGTGAGGCGCGGTGCGGCCGGTGCCAGCCAAAGCCAAGCCGCGGGCGGCCGAAGCCAAAGTGGCAAGTGTCGGCGTGGTGCCGTCAGCAGGGTTGATTTGCTGTACCAAAAACGGTGCGACTTCTTCCGAGCCAAGCAAAGCCAAGCCGATGGTGGTGCGTTCCAGCAAGACCGGCTGGTTGACAGAGGCCTCCAGTTGACCCATCAACAGCTTTTCTGCTTTGCTATTACCAAGCAAACCCAAAGCGACGGCACAGTGTCCGCGCAAGCTCGGGTTGTCGTCTTTGCTGCACGCTTCCATCAGTGGATCGATTGCGCGAGCTTGACCTGATAGACCAAGGGCGATTGCCATCGCTGCTTTCTCTTGCCCATTCTCAGCGGTCAAGAAGTTGTTGAGCAGTGCTTTGTCCGCTTCCACTCGACTTTGGCCGCGCCACTCTGCCGAGTTGGCTGCCAGCACGCCAAGCGCTAGACCTGCCCAAGAACGTTGCTCTGGGCTTGCGCTTTCCAGCCGTTGAACCAGAATGCGGCCTGCGTCCTGACGGATTTGTTCGTTGTCTCCGCAAGAGGCGCCTAGGTAAGCAAGAGAGATGCAGGCGTAGTTGCGTTCCATCGGCGTCTTGCCGGCATCGCTAATTTCTTCGAGCAGCTCCAAGTCCTTGCGCATCAATTCCGAACCGGTGTTGGCGAGCAAAGCAAGGCTTTGAATGCACGACTGACGTAACAGCGCCGGTTGGTTGGACTTCATTTGAGCCAGGAAGGTGTCGCGGATTTCGCTACGCAGCGCGTGGCTGGTCGGCAAGTTGTCGACGGTGCGGGCGATTGTGGATGGGCACATGGCGCGCACTTCGAGCGGCGCATCTTGGGCTTGCATCAGGCCAAGCAGCTTCCAAGTCAGGCCGTCGGCCTGTGCGGGTTGCATCATTCCTAGTGCGACTACGCACGCGGCTTGAAGATCCACCGAGGTCTGCTCACCGGCCAAAGTAGCCCATAACAACTCGATTGCCGTTTCCTTTTGCTTCTCATCCATCCCGGTTGCACTGAGGCCAATGGAGTAGGCGGCATAACTGCGCAACGGAATTGGAACACCTTCATTGGCGCCAGCCATCCAGCGCCCAGTGGGCGAATCGGTTAACAAAGCGCCTAGGTTGTCGAGCAGCTCACCACTTTCCAGCACGCCCATGCCTAGAGCCGCAGTTTGGGCAAGCTCCATCGATGGCGAGGCAAGGTAAGGCCGCAGGAACACGCCGCTATCGGCGGGGAACAAGCCGATGCGCGCCACCGAAGTCATCACTTCGGCATGGATGTCGCGATTGCGAGATTTTTCGGCAAGTTCAAACAAGCCGGGTAGCAGCAAAAATTCTTTTTGCGCACGTGTAGGCGCCTTAACGTCTTCAATGTGCGAAGGAAGCCTCCATGGCACTAAATCGGATTCGACTAGGTCAGCGCTTCCATCTCGTACGGAACTTCGCAGTTGAAGATAAGGCGCCTGGTTGAATTGCCACCAGCGCTGCCAACCACTGTTGTTGCCGAATTCCCAAACCAATTGATGATGGGACAAGGGTTGGGTGTCGGATATCGGCGACTGCGGTGCATCTTGCAACGCGCTGGGAATAGGCACTCCCGGTTTTTGTTGCCCCTGGGCTGCAGGACTAGCAACGAGGCTCACTGAAATGCTAAGCAGCAAAGCAGTAGTCCAAGAAATAGCAGGGGGGTGGTACGACATTATGGTTGGGGGCCGGGATTGGAAAAACCCCGTATGCAATACGGTTACTTATCCAGTTATGTATAATTACGAATTATTGGT
>CAZMDZ010000107.1:4447-10542 GCA_964565175.1 uncultured Planctomycetales bacterium | reverse complement strand
GTACATTCCATAGAACGTAAAAACGGCAGCTCCTCCCCTTCGGAACTTCCCGACAAATAACTCTCATTTTGATCAAAGGTGCGGTAAACCGACGCCTCGTCGCGAAACAAAACTGCAGCACAAAGAGCGCTGCTGCCCAAAAGTTTATGGGCATCCCAACTCACTGAATCGGCGCCGGCTATCCCGTCGACTAGCGAGCAATATTGCTCGGAAATCAACACCGACGCACCATGGCAACCGTCCACGTGTAGCCAGACCTTATGCTGCCGGCAAATCTCACTGATTTCGGTGAGCGGATCAAAATAGCCGGTTGCAGTGGCACACGCATTGGCGACAACTGCCATCACTTGCTTACCCTCATCAGCGGCGCGGTCGAGTAAGGCGGACAACCCGGCAGGCAGCACCCTGCCGTTGACGTCGACGGGGATCCTCCAGACCCGATCCGCTCCGACCCCCAAAACCGCCGCCGAGCGCTGCACCGAATAGTGACTGACCTCGGGGGCAAGCATCACCACATCCGCTGGCGTGCCCTCCTTCCAAGCCGACGGCACCGACGCCGCCCGCGCGCTGAGCAATGCCGTCAAGTTGGCCAAGGAACCACCGTGGGTCAGCAAGCCGCTGCCAGATTCCCAGCCAACCTTCTCCAAGAACCAATCAACCAGCTCCAGCTCTTATGCGGCAGCTTGCGGCCCCATTTCGTAGGTGCCATAGCCGTTATTACTCAAAGCATGCAGCATGTCCCCATACGCCGACTCGGGGTACGGCACCGCAACTTGGTGAGCCATGAAGCGCGGGTCCCGCACCTTGGTCGAGCGCTGAAGATAGCTAGCCAAAAACTCGAGCGCCTGCTTCTCCCCGCCCCTTTGAATCAGCTGGCGGAGGTTCATTTCCTTGCCGACCTGCCTCGGCGGCGCCAATTTCGCCACCGGCTGGCCAGCGCTGGCTTCTGGCTTCAGGAATTCACGGGCGAGCTTGAGGATTTCGGCGTCGAACATTTGGCAGCGAAGCCATCCGGCCCATGATCATGAAGCAGGAAAGTCTGGTGTTTAATCATGAAGCAGGAAAGTCTGGTGATCAATCATGAGGCAAGAAAGCCTCGCGATCAATCTCCAACTGGCGCAGAATTTTCTGAAAGGCTGCACGAGTCAAACCGCATTTGGTTGCAGCCTGGGAGACATTGCCCTGCGAACCTTCCAAAGCCCGACTGACGAACTCGCGTTGGAAGGATTCAAGCGAACGCCGCTTGGCTTCGGCATAACTCTGATCTTGCTCGTCGGCCTCGGCTTGGGCCAGCACCGCTTTCCAGCCGTTTTCGTCTAGCCCCAAGTGATAAGGAAGGATTCGTTCCCCACAGCAGGTAATCAAAGCCCGCTGGATGACGTTTTCCAACTCGCGCACGTTGCCGGGCCATTCGTATTCCAGCAAGCGCGCGATCGTTTCGTTGGCGAACTCGGGGACGGGGGTTCCTGGCCCCAAGCAGGCACGCCCTTGGGTGCGCAGGAAGTGCAGCGCCAGGGGGAGAATATCTTGCGGCCTTTGGCGCAGCGGTGGGATATGCACGCGTACCACCATCAGCCGGAAAAAGAGATCTTCGCGGAATTCGCCGCGCTTCGCTTTGGCTTCCAGATCTCGGTTGGTGGCCGCAATCAAGCGGAAGTCAACCGGCACGTCTAAGTCACTGCCAACCGGCCGCACCACTTTTTCCTGCAGCACGCGCAGCAGCTTGCCCTGGAAGGCGGGCGACATCGACGCCACCTCGTCGAGAAAAACAGTGCCGCCTTGAGCTTGGACAAAAACGCCCGTGCGGTCGCGATCGGCTCCGGTAAAGGCGCCTTTTTTATGACCGAACAGTTCGGATTCCAGCAAGGTGTCGGGCAGAGCGGCGCAATTAACCGCCAGAAATGGCCCTTCGTTGACGCTACTCCATTGATAGAGCGCGCGCGCGATGACCTCTTTGCCTGCACCGCTTTCGCCTTCGATCATGACCGGCACGGGTCGTGGCGCTACCCGTCGAACCAAGTCGAGCATGCGCAGGGTGGCAGGGTCTTCGGCGACCACTTCCACGCCATGATGCGATTGAATCCGCTGCGCAAGAAGTTGGCATCCTAAGCGCCGCACCAATCGAACCACCTCGGCGTTTTCGAAGGGTTTGGTCAGGAAGTTCGAAGCGCCGTCCTGCATGCACTGCACCGCCGACTGCACCGATCCAAAACCAGTCAAGACAACGACGGCTGCTTCCGGCTGAATCTTTTTGACTTCAACCAAAAGTTCGGCACCGGTCAAACCGGGCATCATCAGGTCGGTCAGCACCAAATCAAACGGCGCTTGACGGAATAAATCCAATGCCTCGCGGCCGTCTGCGGCTTGCACTGCTTGGATGCCGATGGTTTCGAGCAAAATCCCCAAGCCCAAGCGGATATCGGCTTCGTCGTCCACAACCAGAACGCGAAGTTCGGAAAGATCGATTGCCTCGAAGACTTCCATGCTCATGCTGGCACCTCCTGCGATGGCCGCAGGCGTACGTGAAAGAGTGTGCCGCTTTGGTCGGAGTGCATTAATTCAATTCCACCACCATGCATTTCGGCAATGCGTTTGGCCGTCGGCAGGCCCAGGCCGGTGCCTTCACCACGCGCCTTGGTGGTGTAAAAGGCGCGGAAGATTTCACTCTGATCCGAAAGCGGGATGCCGTTGCCGGAATCTTCTACCGCAATGATTAACTGTTCCCCTTGGGTGAAGGTGGTCAACACCACGGTACCGCCCTCGTCGACGGCTTGGGTAGCGTTCATGACCAAGTTGACGAAAATCTGGCGCAATTGCACTTCGTCACCTGTGACATAAGAGTGGTCCGCGTTCAGCGCTAACTTCAATTCCACCCGACTCCGGTCCATTACCGGCCGCAAGAACCTTCCGACGTCTTCCAACACGCTGTGCATGTCAACCAACGACAACTCCGGGGTGGCGTCGGTGGCATAACTCAACAATTCGCCGATGACGCGCTTACAAGTTTCAGTATTGCGCCGGATGACGTCGACGTTTTCACGCAGCTCCGATTCCTCCGGCAACTTAGCTTCCATCAACTGATTGAACATGCTGATCGATGCCAATGGATTGTTGAGTTCATGCGCCATCACCGCGGCAACCTCGCCGAGTACGACCAAGCGCTCTTGGTGAATTTCGCGTTCATCACGGGCCACTCGCAAAGTGATGTCTCGGGCCAGAAGAATGCGGCCGAACTTACCGGTATCGCCAAGTGGCAGCGGCGTTGCGTGAATGTCAAAAACGCGTTCGTTGAACTCAAGAATGCAGGTTTGGGATTTGTCGAATTTTTCCCCTCCCAAGCATTTCTCACAATTGTGTTCCACCACATCCGTATCGCGGACCGCACATTGACGACGCGTGCATGACCTCGGCTCAACCAAGGACTCGCGAATGAACTCGAGTAGCGGCTCAGCGGCCCCATAGGACAACAAGATCTCGCCATCCGCTCCAAACACAACTAGGCCATCTTGCAAAGTTGAAATCACTCGATCCAACCGATCTCGCTGAGCTAGAACCTCAAGTTGACGCTCGCGCAGATCCGCGGCGGTGGATTCCAACTCAGCCGTTCGATTCTCCACTGCCGACGCCATCAAGTTGAAGGAATTCGCCAGGTCGCCGCCCTCGTCTTCGGAGTCGACGTCAACTCGAGCCGAAAAATCGCCCTCGCGAATGCTGAGCGCGGCGTCGCGCAACAAGCCCATCGGTTTGGCCAAGTATTGCAGCGGGAAATACAGCAGAAAGACCGAAATACCAGCCAAGATCAAGCCGACGAAAAGAAAGTCACTCTGCAAACTGGAAACCGGGGCCAAAGCTCGTTGCGAATGAATCGACACTTCGGCATTCCAGCCACTATTTCCAATCGGGAATTGCTTACGAAAGACGTCGCCGCCTGCGTCTCGATCGAAGGCCAAACTGCGCACCTCGACCGGACTGTATGCCGTCAAGCCTTGGCCTTGTTGGATCTGCACGGAGCTGGTTCCGTGAGCACCGTAATTCAAAAACCGGGGCGGCACGACCAAGCAGCCGCCAGTGGAGTCATACAGGCGCAAACCCACATCTTCCATCGTTCGGTCACGCCCAAGGCGTGCCGTTTGCATTGCCAAGGTCACCCAAACACCAGCGCGCACGGTGGCCATCAAGCGGCCAATTGGCTGGCCAGATCGCAAGCCAAAGATGGGCGTGGAGACCACCAAACCGGGAGTGCGTTCGGCCGAACCGGGAATGACGTCGCTGGAGGCGGAGCGGTCTTGGGTGATCGCCCACTGAGCTAGGCGGGTGGCATGATCACTGGTTTCGTCGTGAACCGCCACCTGGATTTCACCAGCGGCAGAAACCACTGCCAAATCCATGAAAGCTGGCTCCAGCGGCAGTTTGTTAACCAACAGATGGCGATGCAATTCCTGCTTCAGTTGGTCATAGGTTGCGCTGTCCGCTTCGGACACCATTCTTGCCAAATGGTCGCGGATATAACCGTCCGATGCGAAGTCCTCAGAGCGACGTGTCAGCATCTCCAGGCTGGCGTGGAGGTCCGTGGCGTAGGCCTGACTTTGGAAGTCTAGGCGAGCCATAATTTCGTCGGTCAACGCCTCTTGGGCGACGACGGAGATGAAGTAGCCCCCCAGGCCAAAAGCACCTACGCACAAGCCAACAAATCCAAAGGCAAGCTTGAATTTGATCGACAGGCGGCGGAGGGGATCGCGCATGCGCCCCAGCTTAGCGACCCTAGTTTGCGGCGTTGCAGATTGGACCGAGGAAGGCGTCGTCGTTCCACGAGGAGTTGCCTGGGCCGAGGCGGACGACGATCAAATCTTTGCTTGGAACGACGTAGATTCGCTTTTCACCCAAACCAGCCGCGTAGAAAGCGTCGGCAGGGACGTTCGGCATTTCAAGGCCGCCGGTGTTCAACCACCAAAGGTAGCCATAAAACGGGTTGAGCGGCTGCGAGGGCGTGGTTGAAAGTTGCACCCAGTTTTGCGAAACCAGCTGGGTGCCGTCCCACTCGCCGTTGCGCAGGAACAAGTAGCCGAATTTGGCGAACTCGCGGGCGTTGGCAATCACTGATTGATAGGTCAAAGTGTTGCCGCGCTGGTCCTTTTTCCAACTGGCATTCCACATGCCGATAACGCTGAACAAACGATTGGACGCATAATCGAACGGCTGCTGGCCGGTGATTTCCTTGAAGGTGCGCGACAGTACCTGCACGCCCATATTGCTATACACCCACGTCGCGCCCGGCACTGTGTCCATGCTTTGACTGGTGGAATAATTGTTTTGATTGGGCATCGTTGGCAGAACGATGAAGTCACTTAAAAAATCCCAATGCAATCCAGAATGCATGGCCAACAAATCGCGAATTTCGACCACACCTTTGCTCGCTGTATTCCACCCGGAGATGTAACTGCCCACCAATTCGTGTTCATTGCTCAGGGTGCCATCTTGAATCAACATCCCATAGAGACTGCTGGTGACGCTCTTCGCCATTGAGTATCCGGTTTGCTCGGTGTATCGATTCCAACCACTGGCATAGCCTTCGCCAATCAAATAACCATTGCGGATGATGACCACGCCCTTGGCTCCATGATTGCGCGCGTATCGAGCCGCTTGGATCAAACCTTGAACGTCGACGTTTTGCGAGGCCGGGGTGGCTTCGGTCCAATCAATGGTGGGCCATGGTGCCATCGCCGAGCGTGAGGGTGGATTGGGCTTCGGCTTCGGCAGAGTCGCCCAGTTGGCAGGCACCGTGGTTGGCAGGCTGATGCCAACACTGGCGGCGCCGTCGAGCACCGATTGAGTGAGCTTGATCTGTTTTTGATCCAGGTCGGTGGATTCTTGTGCGCCGACATGGTTGGCGGCGCTGATCAAGAGCAAAGAGGACAGGAAGGCGGGGTAGAGGCTTTTGCTCATAGTTTTCAGTATGAGCAATTATCCCCTACCCCAGCTGAATTAACCGTCAGTTTTTGTATCCACCGAGTCGCGCAAACGCTTGCGTGGAACCACCTGACCTTGAACGTGGACATCGTAGCGGTCGACTTCCCCTTTCTCGTTGTCTTCAAAGC
>CAZMDZ010000107.1:3836-4437 GCA_964565175.1 uncultured Planctomycetales bacterium | reverse complement strand
GGATACGCACAGCGGGGTTGAGCTCCATTGCCCAGAAACCGTCCTCGTCGGGACCGGTGAAGGTGAGCGGAACCGGCATCTTTGGATGAGTGGCTGCAAGCTTGCCTTGGTATTCGTGGAAGGTGACTTCCGCCTGGCCTTCTTCGTCCCAATAGACGCCAAAGTAGCGGTGGTACTTTTCGGCTAGAGCAACGGTTTCTTGCTCCATGTCCGCCGACCAACGCGGCACACGTTCCGGTTCGGTGCTTCCCGGAGCGAGGAACAGCAACGCTTCTGCCGAGTCCTTGCCCTGTTGCTCAAACTTCACTTTGGCGCGCGGCTCAAAAACAAAATTGCGCCATCCTTGCTCGTCGGGTTCGGCCAGTTGGAACAACATTTGTCCTGGAACATCGACGGCAAGAGCACCGTTGTACATCAGCACCTCAATTTTTCGGCCGACCATCGGACCGCTTTCAGGCATGTAAATTCCAAGCAGCGGCTGAAACGCAATCGGCGCGGGTTGATTGGAAGCTGGATCGAGTAGGAGACGGTGAAGGTCAGCCTCGAAGCGAAAGACGATGCTTTGACCGCGCGATTGAGTGAACATGCAGACGATCAAATC
>CAZMDZ010000107.1:0-3826 GCA_964565175.1 uncultured Planctomycetales bacterium | reverse complement strand
CGTAGGCCAAGGTGCCGTCGGAACCGCTGTGGCCGATGACTTTCACTTCGTCTTGCTCGTTCAAATAGAGCACGGACATTTGGCCATAACCGGTGGTAAGGCCCGGGAAGCCGGTTGGCATTTCTTTCTCTGAGCCCAAAGCCAGCATTTTGGATGCGGGCTTAAGAGTGCGGATCACCGCCTCCTTTGACAAGAACTGTTCGCCCTTGAGTCGACCACCATCCATCCACATTTGCAAAAACTTGGCGTAGTCCAACGGGGTGCTGTTAACGCTTTGCGAACCCCAGGCAAATGGATACATCGATTTGCCCTCGGGTTTCCAGTGCGGAATCCAAGTTTCAGCAAAACCGCCATACAAGGTAGCCATGGCGTCGATCAATTTTCGATCTTCACCGGGGTCGTAAAAACTGTGATTCATTGCCAGCGGCTTCAACACGCGCTCAACCACGAATTGGTCCAATTCCTGGCCAGATGCGGCAGCGACGACGGCGCCTAAAACATCGGAACCGGCGTCGGAATAATAGAATTGAGAGCCTGGCTCAAATCGTAGCTCGGAGGAGGCGGCGGCATCGGCGATGGCGGTGATGTTCTCGAACTCATCGACCGAGGTTTGGAACATGGTTAAGGGCAGGCCGGAGCGGTGTTGCATCAGGTGCTTCACCAAGAGATCCTCTTTACCCTGCTCGCTAAAACTGGGAATGAATTTCCCCACAGGATCGTCCAACTTCAGTTTTCCTTCATCAATCAGGATTTGCGCTGCCGCCCCAGTCAGCGGCTTGGTCATGGAACGAATGTTAAAAATAGTGTTGGGCACCATCTTCCGTTCATCTTCACGGTCGCGCCAGCCAAAGCCGTCATGAACCAGCACCTTGCCTTGATGCATGATCAGCAACTCCGCACCGAGCACCATTTCCCGGTCGACATAACCCTTCAGCTGTTGAGCCAAGTCCAGTGCGCCCTTTTGATAGGCCGCGTGGGTGGCTTGATCTTGCGCCGCGGCGGGTTGAGCCAGCGCCGCAATGCACAGAGCCAGCAACCATCGTTGCAGTTGAGTTTTCATCTTGTTTTCACCAAGCGATCTTTGAGTTGGGTGACCTCGATGCGCAGGAACAAGCGCAAAGCCAGCCAGTAGAACGCCGCAATGATCGGAATCACGACGATCCATGCAAGTGCACCATCGGGCAGCAGCGCCGCCGTTCTCTGGTGCAGTTCCAAAATGTCGGGGAGCGGCTCAGGCAGGTCCCCGGGCATGGCCCAGAAGGTGGGCACACAAGCCACGATGATGTGGAGGCTTTTCCCAATCCAACTCAGCCGTCGCATCCAACGATGCGGCGGGTAGGTCAGAAACATGTGAATGAAGCCGGTAGTGGCGAGAAACCAAACTGCGAACCAGAGCAAGGTCACGGCGGCGGCGGAGGGCGTCAAAAGTCCGCCCTCTGGAAGAGGGATTCGACCAGCGAGAGCAACGATTGCCAAGCTGAGAAGGACTAGCAGGAATCCTTGGCCAGCGCCTTGTAGAAATACACGCCATTTGGGCACCGGCAGGAATGCCAGGCGTGGCAAGGCGAAGATGGCAAAGACTAGGTAGAAGCCTTGCAGGAACGCCAGTTCAAAGAGGGCGTAAGCATGTTGGGAGCGGCGGCCAGCACCCCACACCATCACCACGGCGCCAGCAATCACGACGTACATGTTGACCCGCACCCAAGGATCGGCGGCGACGTAACTGTTGAATCGCGCCCAGGGACTAACGATGGGAAGCCTGAGCCACTCCGGGATGGCTTTGGCAAGCGGGGAAGAACTGGAGCTTGGTGCAGAGCTCTGCTCGATGCGCCATTGAAAGTTGACTGGCAGGCGTTTCTTCGCCCAATGCAAAAGGGTGGCCGAGAGGACCACGACGACTGCAGCTGTCCATCCAATCGGCGGCAGCAACCAGCCGACTAGCCATTGACTTGCCAACACCACCGCCGCGGCGGCAAACCACAAAGGGGTGCGAATGGCGACGTAATCGCGATCGACTGTGGAGCCAGCGGCGTGGACCAAAGCGGGCAACATCAGCAACACCAAAACGAAGCGCACCCACATCTGGAACCCCGGCGAATAGTAGTCGCCAGAGAAGGCGCAAAACACCAAGGTTGACGTCAGCAGGGGCGCGAGCATGCCGATGTATCCGGCAATCAAGCGCGAGCGTCAAAGTTGGGAGTGCGACACCGGCAGCAGCATTTGAAAGCCGTATGCCTTGAGATTGAGGTTGTTGATGATCCCCACCCAAACGCTGATGATGACGGTCAAATCGGTGAGGATGAAACCCCGTAACCAAGTGGGCGTACCAGCAAAGCCCAAGTCATGATTCGGTGCCGGGGCCGCCCAGCCAGCAAGCGCCCCGAAGACAGCGGCAAGCGCCACCGCCGCCGGCGTCCAAACCATCGATGGGTCGCGTCGGACCAATTGCCAAAGGCTGGATCGCTGCTTGCTCAACACGTCCAATGAGCCTGCGGCCTGACTCACACCTCTGCCCCCAACAACTCGACGAACAACTCCTCTAAGGGAACTGCGCGGCAGTGGGCGTGAGGGAGTTGCTGCTGCCAATCCGCCGCCGCACCCTTGCACACGGCATTCCAAACCGAACCACGTTGGCGCATACGCAAGCACTGGTCGTTAGCTTTCAAACCGCTTGGATCCTCGGTGGAAACGAGGCAATAGGCTTCACGTAAATCATCGAGCGGGGCATCGATTGACGCACGCCCATCATCAAGCAGCACAATTCGACTGGCCATGCGCTCGACGTCGGTCATGTGATGCGAGGAGAACAAGATGGTGGTTCCGCTTTCGTTGAGCAGTTGGATCGAAGTTTCCAAAAAGTCGCGTCGCGCTGCCGGGTCGAGACCGCCACCAGGCTCGTCGAGGATCAGCAACCCTGGACGGTGGGCCAAGCCGCACAACAAGGCGAGTTGCCGCGCTTGGCCTTTGCTAAGGGAGCGCACGCGATTGCGCGACGGCAGCGGGAAGCGCTTCAGCAAGCGCTCTAATAAAGCGTCATCCCAGCTAGGGAAAAGACGGCGGTGGTAATCCAGCACCTGCTCCACCGACATCGCTGGCGGCAGCACCTGCTGTTCCGAAACAAAACCAACGCGCTTTTTAATTTCCACTCCAGCTTTAAGCGGCGATAAGCCGAACACGCGGACGTCGCCAGCGGACGGCCGAAGCAAGCCCATGGTCAGATGCAGCAACGTGGTTTTGCCAGCGCCGTTGCGCCCGAGCAAGCCGACAATTTCGCCTGGGTGGACGGTCAAATCCAAGCCTGTCAAGACGTCGGCATCCGGATGGTAACGGTGATGTAAACCACTGATTTCGATGATTGCGCTCATTTTCCTTCCTCCCGTTCCCCTTCCAGCCTCTTCAACAATTGGTACAACTCGTCGACACCGACGCCCGCTAATTGCGCTTCGGTAAGCAAGCGCTGAGCTGCCAATCCAAGCTTTTTGCGACGATCCGCGGCGCTCACTCTTGGCAGCTTGGCGGCGACGAAGGTGCCTTTTCCGCGCCGCGTTTGCAGCAAACCGCTGGCCTCCAACTCGTCGTAAGCCTTTTTGATGGTCAGCGGTGCGACCACAATTTGCGCGGACAAGTCCCGGTGCGACGGCAATTTATCGCCAGGTAGCAGCGCCCCCGCCGCGATCGCGTCGCGGATTTGGTGGATGATCTGCCGGTAAATGGGCAGTTCATCGGCGGGGTTGATGTGAATCAGCATTCCAGGCTCGCGTGATATACAGATATATATCACACAATCTCATACTCGGCAAGGTGGATTCGCGTTGGTAATCTTTGG
>CAZMDZ010000106.1:0-10574 GCA_964565175.1 uncultured Planctomycetales bacterium | reverse complement strand
GGAATCATTTCATAGTTGTACTTGACGCGTCCGCCTAATTGATCTTCGACCCATTGACGCTCTTCGACGCCGGGTTGAGTGTGAAAATTAACCAGCAGGGTGATTTTTTCTTCGCTGGCTTGGGCAGGCATCGAAGCTGCCAAGGCCCAACTGAGGAGAGTGGAAGTGAGCATTTCGTTTTCGCGTGAGTTTGAGAGAATCCGTTCGTTTCCGGCACTTTACTAGCCGGTTATTGATTGCCGGTTGTGTCTTTTTTGGCCGCAGTCGTTTTGGGCCTCGGCTTTGGCTTTGGCACCCGTTTGATGCCACATCCGTACGGCTTAGTCTTCGGTGTTGCAACTGGTTTTTTGTTCTGAATTGCCACCACCGCTTCGCGCACGTAACTATTGCGTTGTGAAAACTCCTTCAAACTCTTCGGGTCGTCGTCAAGCGCGCCCGAATAACGCAAGATGCCTTCGGGGTCGATGACAAACATATGTGGGGTCGTCCGCGCGTTGAACAAGTCCGCAATGATGTTGCCGGGATCGGTGCAAACAACGAAATTCACTTTGTTCTTTTCCAGGTGCTTGCGCAACTTCTGATACGGCTTAGTCGGTTTACCGTCTTTGCCGATTCCCGGCTTGGCGTCGGCAAGTTCATGCGAGTTCGAGTTAACGCCGATGACCACCAAGTCCTTGCTCGCCAAATCTGAATTCAACTGCAGCAATTTCGGTAGCGACGGTTTCATCACCGGGCAAGTCATCGAGTACCAAGCCAAAATCACGGTTTTGCCGCGCAGCTGAGCCATGGTCAGCTTCTTGCCGTTCAAACCTTTGAAATTCAGCTTGGGATTGATCTTGGAGCCAACCTTGTAGGGCTTTGCCTTCTGCCGCAGTTGGCTCAAGCTTTCGCTAGGATTGGCTGGCTTGGCTTCTTGCCCGGTGGGCGCCTTTTCCTTTCCGGAGGGTACTTGCTGTTGCGCGCCAAGGACGGCGGCCAAACTCAAGCAGGCAACGATTAAAGTGACGAAATTCTTCATCAGAGGTTGGATGGCAATGGGGTTGTGGATGATCTGCGGCACGCTGGCCAGCTGTTCAAGCCTCCAGTCTAACCCACCAGCGGAAGGGCAATGGCTCGACCTGCTCCGCACCGAGTCGGCGGTTTCCCCAATCGCTCAAGAATCCACCGCCCAGCAACCCTGGATCAGCGCCAATTTTGGCGGCGAAGGCGAAGTCGAGTGGCGCGATGGCACCCTGGTCCTGCCGATGGGCTCGCCGCTAACCGGCATTTTTTGGCCGGGAGGATTGCCTCAAAGCCAAAACTATCAGCTGGAAGTCTCGGCCACTCGCCAAAGTGGCAATGACTTTTTCTGCGGCCTGACTTTCCCGGTTGGCGACGCCCACGCCACCGTCGTCTTGGGCGGTTGGGGCGGTGGCTTATGCGGATTGTCCTGCGTCGACGACGAGGACGCCGGCACCAACGCCACGCGCAGCTATCAATCCTTCGCCCAAGGCCAGTCCTACACCTTGCTATTGGAGGTCCAGGCAAACTCCATCCGTGCATGGTTGGATGGTGAGTTACTCTTCGACCAAAAAATCACAGGTCACAAGATCTCGTTGCGCACCGAAATGCTGCCCAGTCAACCATTGGGAATCGCGTCGTTCATGACCCGCGCCGGAATTCATAGCGTGCGCTGGCGACCGATGCCGGAATTAGGGACAAGGCTTGAGTAACGAATAGGGCGCCTGCTTCAGCCACCGCCCAGCATCGCTCAATCCAAGGGCAACACGTGCGCCCAACGCCGCTCAACCCAAGGTCAGCACGTGCGCCCAGCGCACTCCTTCCAACAAGCGCAATTCCTTCAACGCCGCCGTCGGCAGCGGTTCATCCAACTGGAAAGTGTCCACCGCCAACTTCTTGTTTGCGTCCCGACCCAAAGCACAGTTGGCGATGTTGATTCCATGATCGGAAATGATCGCACTAATCGCCGCTAAGCGACCCGGCAGGTCTTCGTTGCAGCAGAACAACATGTGCGACTTCAACAAAGACTCCAAGACAAAGCCATCGACGCGCACCAGCATCGGTCGTTCTTGACCGAACAATGAACCAGCCAATGTGTAGTGTTCGTCCTTGGAGTAGATCCGCACCGTCAACAAGCCAGTGAAACCGTCAGTCGACGTGCCTCGCGTTTCCGAAACTTTGATGCCATGTTCTTGAGCAATGCTTGCAGCATTCACCGCATTGACGTTTTGACTTAACACTTCCGCCAAAAAACCATGCAATACGCTGTTGGTAATTGGCTGACTAGGCAAGTCCAACAAGTCGCCAGCAACTTCCACTTCGATGCCATTGCACGGGTTTTGGAGCAACTCAGCATGCAGCTTGCCGATCGATTCGGCCAAATTTTGCCACGGTGCCAACTCTGCCGCGGTATCTCCATCAACCGAGAACGAGTTCACCGCATTGCGGACGGCACCATCGTTCAGATAAGCGGCAATTTGCTCGGCAACCCGTAGCGCAACTTTTTCCTGCGCTTCGGCAGTGCTTGCGCCCAAGTGGGGGGTGGCGATGAGATTGGGGTGTTGCAGGAGTGGAGAATCCGAGGCTAGCGGTTCTTGTTCGAAGACATCTAGCGCCGCTCCAGCAACGTGGCCGGAATCAAGCGCTTCGAGCAGTGCTTGTTCATCAATTAAGCCTCCGCGCGCGCAGTTGATCAAACGCACTTCCTTTTTGCATTGCGCCAACGTTTCGGCGTTGAGCAAGTGGCGCGTACGATCCGTCAGCGGCGTGTGCAAAGTAATGAAATCTACCCGTGGGTAAATCTCTTCCAGCTCCGCCATCTCCACTCCAAGGTTCTCAGCGACCTCCGGCGGAAGAAATGGATCGTAAGCCAAAATCTTCATGCCGAACCCGCGGCAGCGCTTGGCCACAGCCTGGCCAATACGCCCCATACCAAGAACGCCGATGGTTTTGCCGATCAACTCGACACCCATCAAGCCCTTTTTGGACCAGCCTTCCCCGCGCAGGCGCGCATCCGCCGCCGGAATATTGCGGCACATCGCCATCAGCATTGCCATCGCATGCTCCGCTGCCGACAGCGTATTCTCGCCGGGCGTATTCATCACCAAGATGCCGCGTTCGGTCGCCGCTGCGACGTCGATATTGTCGACGCCTGATCCGGCACGACCGATCACTTTCAACTCTGGCGCCGCGTCCATCATGGCGGCGGTGACGGTGGTGGCCGACCGAACTACCATGCCGGAGGCGTCGGCAACGGCGGCGAGTTTGTCGGCTTCATTCAACCCCGGACGATCGTCCACGGTTAGTCCGGCAGATTGCAAGATGGCGGAGCACTCAGCGGCGACGGCGTCAGCAAGGAAGATTTTCATGGCAGGTGGTGGCTTGGAGGTGCCTAGTTGGCGTTGGCGAGCAACGCCTGATCAAAGCGTGCAAGCAAGTCGTCGATGTCGGTCATTTGGTGGTCGCCCATATGACCGATGCGGAAGGTTTTGCCCTTAAGGTCGCCGTAGCCATTCGACACTAGAATGCCGTCGGCTTTGAGCTGATTCAGTGCTGGCACAAAGTCGGGGCCGTCGCCGCGGGCAATGCAACTGACGGTGGGACTGCGGAAACCTTCGGCCGGGAACATGCTCCAGCCTTTGGCAGTTGCCCAATCACGTACGCGTTGAGCCATGTCCAGGTGACGTTGCCAACGCTGGTCCAAGCCTTCTTCGCGAATGCGCCGCAACTGGGCGACCAAAGCGTAAAGGTGAGCGGTGGACGGTGTGGTTGGCGATTGCTCTTTGACGTTTTTGGCGCTCAACTTCAGGAAGTCCAAGAACCAACCGCGGGCTGGGACCTCGGCGGCACGTTCCAGCGCGCGCGCGCTGACCGACGCCATCGCCATTCCGGCGGGCAAGGCCAAGCATTTTTGCAAACCAAAAAGGCAGACGTCGATTCCCCATTCGTCGACCGGAACCGGAGAGCCAGCCATGGAACTCACCGTGTCGACGCACAGCAGAGTTTGTGGGTAATCCTTCAGCACCTCAGCTAACTCAGCAATTGGCGTCACTGTGCCAGTCGAAGTTTCGTTGTGGACTACGGTGACAATGTCAAAGCTGCGGCCAGCGTCGGCTTCACTCTTCAACAGCTTTTCAAGCATCGGTGCCGTCACCGCTTCGCCCATCGGCACTTCCAATTTTTCCGCCTCGGTGCCATTGGCAACGCCGATGTCAAACCAACGTTTGGAAAAAGCGCCGTTGACCAAATGCAAGCTTCGCGTCTGGACCAAGTTGCGCACCGCCGCTTCCATCATTGCCGACGCCGGAGCCGTCAGCATGAGGATCTCGGCTTTGGTTTGCATCAGCCAAGCAAGACCTTGACGAGCTTCGCGCCACAAATCAGCGCATTCTTCGGTGCGGTGGCCAATCGCTGGCCGCGACATTTCCGCCAGTAAGTCAGGGTGGACCTGGGTGGGACCGGGAATGAACAGTTTCATCAGACTTCTCGAGGGGTGTTGGGGGCTCGCCCTTGCGGCGGGCCATGTTCGGCTTGGTAACGAGCGGCAAAAACGTCACTGAGCTGCTCGATGCCCAGCATGTACAGCTCGATGTCGGCGGCGCGAATTTCCTCGGCGCGCAGATTGCCAGCCGCCAACGCAGCGACGGCGTAGAGGTTGTTTTCGGTCAAAAACAAGTGGGCCTGTTGCTGTACTTTTTCACGCGCGGCAACGCCACCAAAGCCAACCATCAAGCCGACGTTCGGCGCTGCTTCCAAATCCGAATTGCCGTCGCCAACGATCATTCGTCGTTTGCGGTAATGCAGTGGCTCGGCGCAAATCTTTTCAATCATCGCCGGTTTGCCACCGTTTTGCGCCAGTGGGTGGGCGCACGCCACGGCGACGGGATCGACCGGCTGGCCGTCGGGCTGATTGGCTTCGCCAGCCGGGGCTTCGCCCGATTGGTCGTTGTGCGCTCCCTGGAACGGATAGGGGACCGCGTGCACCCGCTCTTCCGGGATTCCCAGATGCGCGGCAAAGGGCAAAATCCCTGGCAGCAAGCCGCCGGACAAAATGTGGCACTCTACGCCCAGCTCGGTCAGTAATTGAATCACCCGCGACGCGCCTTCCACCTCGGTGTCGATGTAGCGCTGCCCCAGCCATTCAAAATCCACCGCGGTGGGCTGAATCGTGCGCAGCCGTTCGCCGTAGACATCCTCCAGGGCGAGTTCACCCGCCATGGCGCGGTTGGTCAGCTCGGCGACGTCGGCTTGGGCGCGTTCAGCCAGCTCATCGATGCCCTCGATGCTCGACAGTGTGGAGTCGCAATCTAGGAACAGAATGTCTGCTCCTTTCCATCCTTTGGGGAGGCTCACGGCGAGAATTGTACCTGCCGCGCACCCTCGATTTCTTCGACTTAAGCCGCCAAAAGGAAATCCATCACCAGGCGAAGGCTAGCTGGCTCTACGGCTCAATATCCAGCGGCGTGGCCGTCCTTGCGCGATTCACTGGCACCGAAATAAACGCCAGCTGGAGTGCGCAAAATTGCTTGGTAGCCGCCAAAAGCTCCGCGCGCGCCCTTGAGCACGTGCCCGCGGCTGCGCAATTCTTCGCGCACCTCGGCCGAGTACCAGGACTCCAGGCTCAAGTAGCCGCCGTCCTCCATGCGCTCGCCCGTGGGTTGGCTGGAACCGGTGTGCAACATGCGCGCGGCGTCGCCGGCTTCTTGCAGATTCATGTCGAAGTCGGCCAAATTGATGATGATTTGCGCATGCGCTTGCGGCTGAGTGGCGCCGCCCATGACTCCAAAGGCTAGCTTGCCGCGCTCAGGGTGGCTGGCGAAAGCCGGAATGATGGTGTGGAAGGGGCGCTTGCCCGGGGCGTAGCTGTTGGCGCGACCGGGGGTGAGGTCGAACAGTTCACCGCGATCTTGCAAACCAAAACCCAAACCGTCGGGGCAAAGGCCTGAACCCATGCCGCGGTAGTTGGACTGAATCAGGCTGACCATGTTGCCGTCGGCATCGGCGGTGGTGAGGTAAATGGTGTCGCCGTGATTGAGCGCCGGATTGAGGCCGGTTTTGCCGAAGTCAGTGGTGGGGTAGGACTGAGCAGCGCGATCGTTTTGAATCAACTGGCGGCGCTGATCGGCGTAGGTTTTAGAGATGAGCTGCTCGACGGGCACGTCGGCGAAATCCATGTCGGCGTAGAAGCGAGCGCGGTCTTCAAAGGCCAGCTTTTTGGCTTCGGCGAACAGGTGCACATAATCGGCACTGCCAAAACCCATACCGCGCACGTCGAAACCCTCGAGTACGTTCAAGATTTGCAGCGCGGCGATGCCTTGGCCGTTGGGCGGCAGTTCCCACAGCGTCCAATCGTGGTAAGTGGTCGATACCGGCTCCACCCATTCGGAACGGTGAGCGGCCAAATCTTCTTTGCTCATAAAACCGCCGACGCGCTTCATGAACGCGTCCATGGTGTCGGCCAGTTCGCCGCGGTAAAACGCGTCGCGGCCCTTGGCTGCCAAAGTGCGGTAAGTCTTGGCCAACGCCGGATTGGTCCAAACTTCGCCCTTGGCCGGTCCTTTGCCGTTGCGGGTAAAAGTGTCGAGGAAACCCGGTTGCTTGGCCAAGATGCGCACCGACATCCGCCAGTAGTAAGAAATCAACTCACTGACTGGAAAACCGTTTTCGGCGTAGCCGATTGCTGGTGCCAGCACTTGATCCATCGGCAACTTGCCAAAGCGATCGTGCAGTTCAAACCAACCGTCGACGGCGCCGGGCACGCTGACCGGAAGCGGTCCGTGCGAAGGCACCTTGCTTAAACCGCGTTTTTGGAATTCTTCCAAAGTCAGCGATTGCGGCGAACGACCGGAGGCGTTTAAGCCGTAAAGCTGTTGGCTTTTTGCGTCCCAAACGATGGCGAATAAATCACCGCCGATGCCGCAACCCGTCGGTTCCATCAATCCCAAAGCGGCGTTGGCGGCAATCGCCGCGTCTACCGCAGATCCGCCTTGCTTCAAGATGTCCAACGCGATTTGCGTGGCCAACGGTTGACTGGTAGCTGCCATTCCATGTTGCGCAATCACCTCTGACCTCGTCGCCCAAGGTTTGCCCGTGACACGATCTTGGCCGTAGCGTAAGACGTCTTTGCCATGACTTGAGGCGTCTTGGCCGTAGCCTGAGGCGCTTTGGCGAGCCTTGCGATTGCTGCGTGTAGGGGGAGCGGAGTCTTTCACCAATGCTTGCAGGATTTGAAGTTTGCTTTGCCGGTAAGCCGCAACCGACGTCTGGTAGTCGTCGGCGGCGCGCACCGTTTGATCAAGGATTTGTTGCGCCAACTTGGGCTGTTTAAATTTCAGTTGCTTCAGCAACTCATGATCTTCCAAGCCTATGCGATGCGCTTCGAAGCGCTGACTGCTCCAGGGCAGCGGCTCGCCGGGGTAAATCACATGAGTGTCGCCGGCGGGTAGTTTGTTGGTGGTGTTGGGGGCGGCCGGGTGGTCGACCACGCTTTGCTCGAAAGGGTCGGCTTTGTAGTGATTCAATCCCCAATGCAAATAACCACTGATCGGCCAGCGCGCCGCGGTCCAACCGAAATACACCTGGCGCAGCCTCTCTTGATCCAGTAAACGATTCAGCCATGCGCCGCCCGGAACTAAACAGGTGTAAATCCACACCTGATCGCCAGCGGCAATGCGTTGCTCAAAAAAGTCGCGGTTGGCTTGGAACTTCTGGACTTGCGGGCACCAAATATCGATGGCACCGGCAAGTTTGCGGGTCATCGTCGCTTCGACCAAGCGCACGCCGGGCATCAACTCACGGACTTGATCGGCGAGCTTACGGTAGTCGTCGGCATTGGTGTCGGTCGGTTCGTCGGAGAGGTGTTGCAGCCAGCGATCTTGCCATCCATTTTCTTTGAGCACCGCATTGAGTTGGTCGAACATCGATTGCATCGACGCTTTGCCTTCGGCGCTGGTGGCGGCTTGTTTGGTTAGGGTGAAAACCAACCAATCGGTGCCCCAATCTTCATTGGGCCGCCGCGCAATCGGTGCACCTTCCATCCAATGCATGCCGGCGTCATCGAAGACGCGGATGTAGCGCTCGAAGCGGTCGCGATTCAAGCGCGGCTGATCGGGGCCGGGTTGGTTGGCTTTGGTGCCCGGTCCGGAGGTGGGCACGTATTCGAAGAAGTCATTGAGCCGCACCCAAAAAGTGTTTTGGCGACCGTGCACCATCAACCGCGCATAAGCTTCCAGCAGCGGCCAGAATTCGTCGCTCCAAAGTTTGACGCGATGGCGTTTGGCGATTTCGTTGGGGCTGAACCAGTTGGTGTAGTGCAGCGTTTCCGCACTGGGCGGCGGCACCTGCAGGTCAAAGATTTGCAGCTTCCAATCGAGTTGCAGCGGACTCTGATCTT
Source organism: uncultured Planctomycetales bacterium (assembly GCA_964565175.1). Classification (GTDB taxonomy): domain Bacteria; phylum Planctomycetota; class UBA1135; order UBA1135; family UBA1135; genus JACNIZ01. The sequence continues at coordinate 2,182 of CAZMDZ010000106.1, read as the reverse complement.
TTTCATCCGCCGATGCAGCGGAGGCGTTCGCGCGGAGCCGCAACTGCACTTGATGGCTGCCCACGTGCTCCGCCGCCGCGTCTAACTCAATCCGAAACGCCGCGCGCCCCTGATCCAACGGCAACTCCACTCCACCTTCTTGTACTTGCAGCGGCCGCAAGACCTCATAAACGCGGAACGGCGCTCGGCGCACCACAAATGGATTGACCTTGCCTTCAAACTGCTCGGTGCGGCTACCCAAGCCGGTGTTTTCTTCCACTGGCACGTGCAACAACTGATACACCCGCAACGGCATCGCCGACGTCTTGCCGTCGACCGATTTCAAACTCAGTTGAATCCGCACCGATTGCAGCTGCTTATCCGACGCCTCGACTAAACCATGCACCGCCGTCGGTCCGCCCAAATATCCGTCGCTATGGAAGGAAGGAGTACCGGCGAAAATCGGCGAATCCGGGTAGATCACCTCCAGTTCATCGACCAAGCTGGCCGTGACTTGGATCGGCTGCGCTGGGGCGATGTTTTGGACGGTGCTTTGGGCGATGGCTGGAACCTTTGCCAAGGAAGCCCAAGCCAACGCCAGGGTGAGCAGTGCGGAGCGTGGAGTGGTCATGCTTATTGATCCAGTTGGTGCTTTTGAATCCACTGATTGACCCGTTCGGCAATGCGTTGCGGTTGTTCAAAGTGGAAGAAGTGGCTGAGTCCCGGCCACACTTCAATTTCCACTTTTGGACCGAGTGCGGCGACGCGATTTTTATAGTCGTCCGTCCAAAACGGTGCCTCGACGTGCAGCGCTAGCACCGGCATTTGCAAATCCACCTTCGGCCACGGCTGATCGTGCAACACCGCCCGCACACTTGCCACCAATACGCCGACGTCGGCTTGCATGGTTGCGCGCACCAGCTTTTGCCGACTCCCAGCATCCAGGTTCGCCGGCAGCATGCCGTCCATCATTCCTTGCAACACATCCTGCGCATTGGCCGAAGTCAGCGCGCCGACGAATTGATCCGCCGCGTCTTTGCCCATCAACTTGACCAAAGTCCCGTCTAGCGAAACCACTCCTTGGCATCGCTCGGGGAATAATCGAGCGAATTCACGCGCGACCGGAGCACCGTTGCTGTGACCAATGAAAATGCCGTTGGCAAGTCCAACTTCATCCATCTTGGCGGCGATGGCTTCGGCGTATGCAGTGACCGAATGCGCTGCGTTGCCGTCGATGCCAGTGGGGGCCAAACTCTTGCCGTGACCGGGCAGGTCGACGACCAAAATCGGTCGATGCTGGTTGAAGTACGGTACCAACGCATCGAAGGAATGACGATCTCCGCCCCAGCCATGGATCATGATCAACGGCGTGCGTGGCTCCGGCATGCTGACGGCATGCAAATCCGCGTCGACAAAAATCGGCGGTTCAGGAGTTTTGAGTTCGCGGTGCGTCGGCCATTGCGCGCCGCGTTCGATCAAGCTGGAAACCATCCGCGCCGCCATTTGCTGCAGTTTCTTCGGCTTGCTTCTTGCCAAATCATTCTGCTCGCCGATGTCCTCCCGCAAGTTGTAAAGCTCCCAACGTTTGGGCTGGTAAAAGTAAATGACCTTCCAATCGCCTAAGCGCATCGCGCTGTGCGGCTCGTAGCCCCAATCCGGGCTGTTTGGCCCCCAAACGTGGGGGTAGTGGAATAACAACGGGCGTTGCTTCCAAAGGCCGGTCGTTTTTAGTGGAATAACCCGTTTGATCGAAACAAAGCCATCAACGCCAGCGCACCGAAGAAGCATACCGCAGAAATAGATTCCCTCTTGCACCAGAATCGGATCTACGTTGCCCTCTTCATCGGCGTGAGCTGCGGCCGCTTCCCAACCCGGTGCCTGCAAACCCGCCCACTTCAAAACCGTCGGGTAGTAATCCTCGACCATGGTCATTTCATGGCGCACCACACCCGACGCCACCGGTAGCTTTTGCTGCATCGGATGGTTTGGATCGACCTCGGCCCAACTCACCCATTGCGGGATACGCGTGCCCCCTTCATAAGCACTGCCCTTGCCCGCGCGCAGCGGCAGGTTATGAGTGTTTTTACCCGTTCCCATCGGCGTTTGGCCGCGCGCATGCACACTCAAGCCGCCGTTATCCGAGCAAAACATAATGATCGTGCGTTTAGATTGGCCGAGTCGCTCCACCGTCTTCAGCAACGAC
>CAZMDZ010000105.1:0-10577 GCA_964565175.1 uncultured Planctomycetales bacterium | reverse complement strand
CGATGAGCACCTGGCTGACCCTTTCGGCATCCACGACGTCGTCGAACTCTAGCACCGAATAGACCAAGCCGACATCATCCATTCCCTGCCGCCCGGCACGTCCGGCCATCTGCAAGAAGTCGCGTGTGCGCATGTAATCGAAGTCGATGCCGTCAAATTTGCTCAACGAATCAAAGATGACCGTTCGCGCAGGCATGTTGATGCCAAGGGCAAAAGTCTCAGTGGTGAACAGTAGCTTCAGAAGTCCAGCTGCGAACAAACGCTCGACCATTTCTTTGTGCAGCGGCATCATGCCCGCGTGGTGGCAAGCGACGCCGTTTAAGGTCTGCCGCTTAAGCGCGTTTAGCGAACCGCGGGAGTCATCGAAATTAAATTCGTCTCTGGCGGTATCCCAAGCATCGTGGACCAAGTTAACTTCGCCGCGATTGAGCAACTTGCGACGCCCCGCTTTGCGCGCTTTGACTTCGCATAAGCGTCGCGAGAAACAGAAGTACAAAATTGGCAACTCACGCTTTTTGGTAAGTTCATCCAACAGCTGCTTGTCGTCGCGCTTTTTGTATTCGCGGTTCTTCGACTGAGTCTTAAAGCGCTGGCGCACCTGCTTCAAACGCGAAGGTCCAAAGATGCCAGCCTGTGGGTGATACAAGTAGTTCTTCAGCGGCACCGGTCGTTTGGTTTCTTGCACCACTTCAACCTTGCGCTCGCGCACTCGCTCCAACCACGCCGCGAACTGCCCCAAATTCTCAATCGTTGCCGACAATGCAACGATGATCACATCCTTGGGCAGGAACATCAGCGTTTCTTCCCACACTGAGCCGCGTTCGATGTCGTCCATGTAATGAACCTCATCAAACACCACAACACCGACGTCCTGCAATCGCTCCGGATCTTCGAACAAGGTGTTGCGCAAAATCTCGGTGGTCATCACCAGCACATTGCCGCCGGGGTTGACCGAAATGTCGCCCGTCATCAAACCGGGATCTTTGATCGCCTCATCTTCGCGGAAGTCGCGAAACTTCTGGTTGCTCAGCGCCTTGATGGGTGCGGTGTAAATGCTGCGCATACCGCGCTGCTGGGCAAGGTGAATCGCGTACTCGGCAACAAGCGTTTTGCCAGCGCCTGTGGGGGCGGCTACCAGAACGTTGCAGTCGGTATCCAACGCGGCGGCGGAGCGACGTTGGAACGGAGCGAGCTGAAAACCCTTGAATTCGGTAGGACCGGCCACGGACATCCGCACAAGCATGAGTGGAATCGCGGTCCCGGTCAAGGTAGAACAAGGGCATGAATTCTCGCCTAGGTCTGCTCGCTGGGGCCATGCTGGTGGCCGCTCTCCTTTGGTGGGCGTTCGGCAGTGGCAGCCTGGAAGCTTCCGACGTCAAGCGCAAGCTGTCTGACTACTCCTTGGACCGCGAGCCCTTCGGCGTCCCGTTGCCGCCCAAATGGAAGGCCGAATTGGAGCAGGCGATTGCCGTCGCCCCGGAAGTTTCGCTGCTGGATCCAGCGGCGCCAGCAGTTGCTTCCGAAGTGCTGCGCTCGGTCTCTTGGGTCGATCCAGCCTCTGTAGCGGTGCATTTGGACATCCCGCGCGGTCTTCAGGTGGAATTCCTGCCGCGCCCCGCGCGCTACTTGCTGGTCGTCAATTCCCGCCCCGCAGGCGTGCTTGCCGCCGACGGCACGATGCTGCCCGATGGTTTGCCGCCCACCTTTAAAGGCAGCTTGATCCAAGTGCAGCTGGAAGCTGGCGAACTGATCCCGCCAGCGGGGAAGCGCATTTCTAGCCCAGCGGCGTTGGAAGCCCTTCGCGCTTGGCCAGAATTGTTTCAAATGCAGGAAATTTCCGGTTTGGTGGTCAAGCGAATTCAGCGCAAAGCTTCCTACGCCAACGCCGTTCGCAGCGTCACTCCGCCCCTGACTTTGGTCCTCACTGATGGTCGCGAGATCGAATGGGGGCGTTCCGAAGCCTCGCGGGATCCAAATACCCCCGATTTGGCCACGAAAATGGCGCGCTTAGGGGGGATTTTGCGACAATATCCAGGCCTGCGCGGAGTCCAAGTTCTTTCGCTGGATCACCCAGACAAGGCCTTTTTGCTCGATGCGGCCTACTTGGAACTGCCTTTCGACTCCCGACTTATTTTGACGAAGTAAAATCCCTGGCAATCCCTCTCTTGCCGAGGTCGGAGACCCTCGCTAGAATGTGCGGCCCGTTACGCGGCGGGACCGCGAATTCCAATGCGACCGAAAACTTCCCACCTGAAGCCAACCGAAATTGAGACTGGTTGGTTCGTAGCTGACGCCGAGAACAAGGTCCTCGGCCGGCTGGCCCGTGATATTGCCTACGTTTTGCAGGGCAAGCACAAGCCAACCGTTTCTGAGCACACCCTTTGCGGCGACGCTGTCGTCGTGGTGAACTGCGAGAGAGTCGCAGTGACCGGCAACAAGGCTCAGCAGAAGACTTATGCCCGCGTGACCGGCTATCCCGGCGGCTACGTCGAGGAAAAATACGAAGATATGCTCGAGCAACACCCCGAGCGTGTTTTGGTCAAGGCTGTGCAGCGGATGCTGCCGAAAAATCGTCTGGGCCGCAAGATGCTGAAGCAGCTCTTCGTGTACTCCGGTAGCGAGCACCCGCACGGCGCTCAGAAGCCGCAACCCTTTCCGGAACTGAGCTAGGGCTGGCCTTAGCGCGAAACTCAACGCGACTGAACGATGGAAGAAAATAACACGGCTCCTAGCCAACCCGAAGCAGACGGCACCATGGCCGAAGCTTTGGCCGTCGCCATGGGCGCGTCCGTAGAGGGCGCCGAAGGTGGCGAGGTCGAAGCGGAAGTCATCCAAATCGACCCAACTGGCCGCATCATTGATGTGTCCAAGAACGGTTATCACTGGGGCACCGGTCGTCGTAAGGACTCCGTCGCCCGTGTCCGCGTTCGCCCGGGCAGTGGTCAGTTCATGGTCAACGGCAAAGACTCGCGTGAGTACTTCACTCGCGTACTCGACCACACCATGATCGATGGACCCCTTGTGTCCTTGAAGGTGCACAAGAAGGTTGACGTTTTCGTGACCACCAATGGCGGTGGTGTCACCGGTCAAGCCGGTGCAGTTCGCCTTGGACTGGGTCGCGCGCTGGTTGCCATGTACCCAGATGCGCACGAATCCCTGCGTGATGCCGGCCACCTAAGCCGTGACTCACGGATGGTCGAACGTAAGAAATACGGCCGTCACGGTGCCCGTCGTGGTCACCAGTGGGGCAAGCGCTAATCTGCGTGCTTTTTTCGGGACCCGGCTTTTGGCTCTCCGCCGCGAGATCCAAGCCTGTCAGGTTCCAGCGGACCGTCGGCATATTGTCGGCGGTCCGCTCTTTTTGTTGAGCGGCAAACAGGATAGAATCGAAGAGCAATGGCTGGACACTCACATTGGGCCAACATTCAGCGCACGAAGTCGAAGGTCGACGCCAAGCGTGGCAAAGTCTTCAGTAAGTGGGCCAAGTTGATCATGTCGGCCGCCCGGACTGGCGGTAGCGATCCCTCGATGAACCTGGCGCTGCGCTACGCCATCGAGCGCGCCAAGGCCGATAATATGCCCAAGGACTCGATTGAGCGGGCAGTCAAGAAAGGCGCAGGCGAGCTGGACGGCATGGTGCTCGAGGAGATTACCTACGAGGCATATGCCCCGGGCGGCGTCGCGCTCATGATCGAGACTTTGACTGATAACCGCAATCGCACCGCGCCCAATATGCGCCACATTCTGGCCAAGCGCGGCGGTTCGATGGCCAACTCCAACTCCGTTGCTTGGATGTTCAAGCGCAAGGCTGTGTTTGTGCTGCCCAAGGAGGGCATTGACGAAGACGAGCTGATGGAGGTCGCCTTGGAAAACGGAGCCGACGATGTGACCACCGAAGAGGACGGTATCTTTGGGGTCGAAGCCGAGCAGGCTGAGTTTCTCGGACTGAAAGCCGCCTTCGATGAGAAGGGTTGGGAAATGTTGGATGCTTCGATTCGCTACATTCCTGATAACACGGTTGAGGTCAACGCCGAAGATGCCGAAAAGATCAATGTGCTGGTCGACATGATCGAAGATGATGATGACGTCCAAGCCGTGCACCACAACGCTGAATTCACTGATGCTTAAACGCCCCTTCATCATCCTCGCCGCCGATCCAGAAGCCCGTGTTCAATGCGAAAAAGCTGCCGAGCTCGCTGCCGACGGAATTGCAGAGACCAAGGTCTACTCCACGCTGGAGGAATTGCAGGCCGCCGGGCCAATCGATGGTTTGATGGTGGTGGAGCCGACTGTGTTTGGCGAGACCAGCCTGCATGAGTGGGCAATCGGTTTCTTGCGTGCGAACCGCGTGCTGCTGTTTTTGCTCTCGCACGGCGGCGAGCAAGACGCCGACGGTTTGGCTCGCTTTGTCGGCGCCCAGGGCGCTTTGACTCTGCCAATGGACGCAGCAGATTTGGCCGAGCGACTGACCTCACCTTTTGGCACCCCGGGCGGTATTCCGAAACCATCAATGCCGGAAGTAGACCAAGACACCCTCGAGAAAAACCTTGGCGCTCAACTCGGTGCCATCTTCTCGCAAGGTGAAATGGGTGGTCGCGAGGAATTCGTCCAGACCATCACCGATAGCGAAACCGGCCTGTTCACCATGGAATACTGGGAGCACCGCCTCGAGGAAGAATACAAGCGATCCAACCGCTTCCGCTTCCCGCTGGGCTTAGTCACTTTCCGCGTGATCGCCGAGGAAAAAATGTTGGATGTCTCCAGCGTAATTTTGCTCGACACCCGCGACGTCGACGTCGTCACTCGCTACAACGACCAAACGTTCCTGGCATTGCTGCCTCACACAGGCCCTGCTGGTGCCAGTCTGTTCGCCAAGCGAGTGCAGGACGGCCTCAATGCTTTGGAACTCCACGACCTAGTTGGTGACACAGTGGAGTGGACTTCCAACGCTGTGGTCAGCCCAGATTCGTCGCTGTCCGGCGCTCCCGATTTCCTCGCCCGCGCTCTCAGCGAAGGTGTTTCCATCTAGGGTCGCTCTAGTCGATTGCCGGTTGAATCATCCCGGCAATCTTCCATTCGCTGCCAATCTCGAACTTGGAAATTTCATCCATGTTGCGAGCGGTGCGCACCGACGAATTCTCTAAGTAAAGGCTGAACTCCCGGCCCGAAAATTCGAAGTATTCGTCCAGCGGCATGTCCAGCGAGCCACCGGCGCGGTGATCTTGGTCTCCTGCAGCGTGGAAATCGAAGTATTGTTGTTGCTGCATCTCCAGCCCAAGGTAGGTGGTGGAGCCGCGACCCCACCAAACCAGGACGTTGCCGTTTTCGAGTGCTTGGCTGCTTTGCGGCTTCAGGCGAAAAGCGTGGCGCCCAACCCAACCAATTTGTTTTTCCAACTCAGGCCTGTAGAGCAGATAGGCATCGAGAGTGGCGCCAATCTCAGCTTTGAATTTCTCACCCAAACATTTGTACTCATTGACCGCCTGCTTGGCCGCCCAGGCCGCGAAAAAACTTCGACCGGTTTCTTCAGGGCTGGAGTATTTAGGCCGCAATGCCGACGCCCAATCCTCGGGCGTCATCGTCTGGCAAGATGGCAAGAGACCAGCAACTAAGGGAATCAGCGCAAGGATCAGGGAACGGCTTGGCATGAGGCGTATATTGGGCTACGGCAAATGAAGACGCAACTCCCATTTTCTGCCCTCGCGCTGCTGGCCTTCGGAACGCTAGCTGCGTGCGGACCGGCGGACCCTGGCTCGGGGCGTGGATTGGTCTTTATGCAGCCGCGCCAACAGCTGGGCAAATTGATCAGCGGCGAGGTCCGTGAGCTAAGTTTCGACTACCAAGTCGACGGCAGCGGAGTGGTGCCAACGGGTTTTCAGACCTCTTGCGGATGCCTCAACGTACGCTACCTCCAGGATGGAGAGGAAATGCCTCTTCATCAAGAGCTTGAGGCTGGGAGCAAAGGGCAGTTGCGAGTGGAATGGCGCACCGCTGGCTATTTAGGGGAAAAGCTTTCCACTGTTCAGTTGCTGGGCTCGGGTCCAGGTTTCCCGCAAGTTGTGAAATTCACCGGGACCTTGGATCCATGGTTCGAACTCGAAGCCCCGATTGCGGAGCTGGGCGTGGTCGACGGCACCAAGGAAATCCGTCATCAGGTCACGGTGCGCGGCCCAGAGCCTTTTCGTTTGCTCGACATTTTAGCTGGGGCTCCGCCACTGATGGTCGAGGGCTTGCTCAGCGACGAGGCAGCGACTGAGCACAGTTTTGAGCTTGTGTTGCCCGCTGCAAAGGGCGAAGAGGGGGAACATAAAGGATTTGTCCAAATTCGAACGGACCAGCCTTACACTCTGACAGTGCCATTCCGCTACGAAATTGCAGGCGTGTTATGGCTCAAGCCTAGCCGTCGACTGTTGTTGGGTGGAATTGTGCAAGGTGTTGAAAGTACAGCGGTTATGGAGGTTGGAGTGCGCCGTGGCGAACTGCCGCCGCCGACCGTGCGGTGGGAAGGCGTGGATGGCGTCGAGATAAGTGTCGTAACTCTGGACGATCTCAAGCATTACCAGATCAAGGTAGTTCTGCCTTCGGACTTGGCATTAGGCCCGGTCACGGGCAGAATTTACCTGCAACTCGTGCACCGCGACCGCGACCAAGTGCATTCCCTCGAGCGTGTGGTCCAACTTTTAGGGGTGGTTCAAGCCCCTGAGTAGGTCCTCTTTTAGTCCCAGATGAATAAAGTCCACCTCATTCCCTGGATTCTAACCCTTGCTTTGGCCGCTTGCGGCGGAGGTAGCGAGGGCGATTCCGCCAATTCGAGTGCTGGCGGCTCCGCTGCCGGCGGTGCCGATGCCGCGGCGATCAGCAACACTCCGGCTGCCCAAGATTCCGCATCCACCCTGGCCGCTGGCGAGACCGTTCAAGCTTCGCGCAGTCGCCTCAAATTCGAGCAGATGGACATGGACCTGGGCGAATTGTTCCAGGAGACCGATGTGCCCATCAGCTTCCCCTTCACGGTTGACGGCCCGGATCCAATCACCATTTCCCACCTGAAGGCGTCATGCGGTTGCACCGACATTTTCTTGAGCGTGGGGGGCAAAGAATGGCCGATGAATACGCCGATCCCCGCGGGGAGCGAAGGCGCAATCGAGGGCACCTTCACCTCGGCTCAATATCAAAACGTCAAAACATCGACAATCACGATTCGCGGCAATGGTTTGGGTTTACCAGCTGTCTTGAATCTGCAGGCTTTCATTCGCCGCCACTTTGAACTCAGCCCAAGTGGGGTTCGTTTCGGCCAGGTTTCGGCGCGTACCTTGAAGGCATCGCCTTACACCAAGAAGGTCAAAATCACTTCATCCGAGCCGATGGAGATCAAGTCTTGGAAGCGGCTGCCCGCTGGCATCGACGTCAAAGTGCTGGATGAATCGGAAACTTTGGAGGATGGTCGCCAGGTGACCTACATCGAGATTTCGATTAACGAAAAGCATGGCGCTGGCATGGTCAATCGCAGTTTGCTGGCCTCCACGTCGGTTGGGCGTGATTTGGAAATTCACGTCAGCGGCAACATCGTCGGGCCGGTTCGTTTTGCGCCGCAAGACTTTTTGAAGTTTGGCGCGGTCAATCAAGGCATGGCGGTGAAGCGGGTGGTCAAGATTATTGCCACCTCAAGCGAAGAAACGCTGCCGAAGCCGACAGTCGATTTCATCGGCCCTGAGGTGTTTGGCTGGAAGCTGAACGAAAAGGAGCCAGGTCGCGAATGGGTGGTTCGTTTCACCTTGTCGGATCAGGCCGAAATTGGTCGCCACGGCGGCATTTTGAAAATCAGTTTCCCGTCGGAAACTGGCATCGAACCCCATGAAATAAAAGTGAGCGCCTTAGTGCGCAAAGCTCCGTGAGAAAACGCCTCGGCGAAATCCTGATAGGGCAAGGCGCGATCACCGAAGAGCAGCTGCGTGCTGCTTTGGCGGCTCAGCAAACGCGCAGCCAACTCATTGGCCAAGTCTTGATTTCGCAGGGGGCGACGGACGAACAAACTGTTCACCGCGCACTGGCGTTGCAAGCTCGCCTTCCTTTTGTTGATTTAGAAGGCAAAACGCCGCCCGGGCGACTGACGGAACTGTTGAACGCGGGGTCCGCTTGGGAGTTGGAAGCGATCCCGGTGGCGGAGAAGAATGGCAACATCATTGTTGCGGTTTCTGATCCAGAGAAGGCGGTGGTGGTGGACACACTAGGCTTTTTGCTCGATGCACCAGTTTCGCTGGCCATTTGCCCGCCCGCTTCCTTGCGAGGGGCGTTGGAGCGGGTTTATGGTCCACCGGAAAGCGTCGGCGATGATTCTGCTGAGGTTGATTCCGGCAACGAAGAGGAAGCGCCGGTCGTTCGATTGGTCAATCGAATGTTTGAAGAAGCGGTGAGCATGCGCTCGTCGGATATTCACATTGAGCCCTTTTCGAGCAAAGTCCAGGTGCGCTATCGGGTTGATGGGCATTTGCAATTGGCTGCCGAGCATCCAATCGATTTGCATTCGGCATTGATCAGTCACATCAAGGTGAGTTCGGGTTTGGATATCGCCGAAAAGCGCAAACCCCAAGACGGTCGAATTGAACACCGCGCCGGTGGCCGCGAACTAGACGTGCGTGTTTCGGTGTTGCCAACCAATCATGGCGAATCGGTGGTCATGCGTTTGTTGGACCGCGAGGCGAATTTGATTTCGTTGGAGGCGCTGGGCATGAGCACGAAAGCGCTGGATTGGTTTAAGGAAATCATTGATCGACCCAACGGCATTTTCTTGGTCACCGGCCCAACGGGTTCGGGTAAAACCACCACGCTGTACGCGGCGTTGCAAACTCTGAACCGTGCTGACCGCAAGATTTTAACGGTGGAAGACCCGGTCGAATACCGGATCAAAGGCATCAATCAGGTTCAGGTTCAACCTCGAATTGGCCTAGACTTCGCCCGTGTCTTGAAAGCGTTTTTGCGGCAAGCGCCCAACGTTGTACTGGTCGGTGAAATTCGTGACCGTGAAACCGCCGAAGTCGCGATTCAAGCGTCGCTCACCGGTCACCTCGTCTTTAGCACCGTTCACACCAACGACGCACCATCGGCGGCGACACGTTTGCTCGACATGGGGGTGCCGCCGTTTTTGGTGGCGACCTCGCTGCAAGGCGTTTTGGCCCAGCGCTTGGTGCGCAAATTGTGCGAAGACTGCAAAGTGGAAGAAGCTGTCACTCCATTGGAAACCAGGGTCATGGGATTGCCCAGTGACGCCAAGTTGTTCCATCCACGCGGTTGCGCCTCGTGTTCGCGCACTGGCTACCGCGGCCGCCAACGAGCTTTTGAATGGCTTGGTATAACGGAATCGAAGCGAGAGTCTCTGTTCCAGTCTTCCGAGGGATCCGCATTCCTCGAAGCCGCCCAAAAGGGCACCGCCTGGCATTCGCTTGAGCACGATGTGCGCGAAAAAGTGTTGCAAGGCATCACCACGGTTCAAGAGTTGTTGCGCGTGACTTCGATGTCGGTGCAGCAAGATGCTGAACCAGTAGCCACTGCCGAAGCAGAAGCGGAAGCTACACCCACAACCCCGACTGAATCGACCAACAAGCCTTCATGAGTTTTGTCCCAGCACTTTTGCAGGAATGGCTGCGCATCGTCGCATCGTCCGACGCGTCTGACCTTCACCTCGGCGCTGGCCGCCCTCCCGCGATGCGTTCGCGCGGCGAGTTGGTTCATATCGCTCCCGAGGAATTGACCCCCGATCAAGCCCAAGCAATTTGCATGGAGTTGACGCCTGAAAAGCGTCACCGTGAATTGCAGGAGCAAGGAAGTGCCGACTTCGGTTTTGGTTTTGAAGAAGACCGCTACCGCGCTAGCGTATTTCGTCAAAAAGGCACTTACGCGTTGGTTCTTCGCCGCATTCCTCAAAACCGCTTGAGCTTCGACGAAATTGGCGCGCCAGCAGTCATGCGCAACCTGGCTCACTTGCCGCGCGGCATGATCCTGGTCACAGGCCCAACGGGTTCGGGTAAAACCACGACCCTTGCGGCGCTGGTTCACGAGGTCAACATTAGTCATGCATGCCACATCATGACGATGGAGGATCCGATCGAATTTTATCACGACTCGCACAAAGCCGTGATCAACCAACGCGAAATTGGCGACGACGTGGTCGACTTTGGCGAAGGTTTGCGTCGTGTGCTTCGCCAAGACCCCGACGTCATCATGCTTGGTGAGATGCGTGACTTGGAAACGACGTCAGCGGCGATCACCGCTGCGGAAACCGGTCACTTGGTTTTGGGCACTTTGCACACCACTGGTGCGGCGCGAACGGTGGACAGGATTATTGACCAGTATCCTGAAAACCAGCAGGATCAAGTTCGTGCTCAGTTGTCGGTTTCCCTCCAAGCCGTGGTTTCGCAGGTGTTGTTGCCGCGGATGGATGGCCAAGGCCGGGTTGCCGCATTCGAAATTATGGTGCGCAACTCCGCGATTGAAAATCACATTCGTAAGGGCGAAACCTTCAAGATTCCATCGGTCATGCAGACCCAACGCCGCCTCGGCATGCAGCTGCTGGATGAACACTT
>CAZMDZ010000104.1:0-10694 GCA_964565175.1 uncultured Planctomycetales bacterium | reverse complement strand
CAAAGTGGTTTGCTTGCGGAATAGCTTCAACCAACCAACCCCACAGGAAAGCTCTCTTTCTGCTTCTGCTCGGGTTCGTCTGTTGCCCTTCTCAAAATCGCACAATCCAATTCCGATCTTCCAGGTAGATGGATTCATGTTGCAAACCATTTCCACCCAAAAGAGAGTGTGGCTGAATGAGATCCGGTGAGCTGATGTTTTGCTGGTTTATGAAATCCTCCGGGGCGAGCGACTCGGGGACCGGCGAAGCCGGCCCAGCGGAGCGTGGAGCCGCCGCGGAGGATTTCATAAACCACCACCCAAAAAACAACCCACCTGCTAAAAAACAGATGGGCCAACAACTATCGACAACCTGGTAGGGGAGACGGGACTCGAACCCGTACTGGAAGGATTTTAAGTCCTTTGCCTCTGCCAATTGGGCTACTCCCCCGAGGTTAGGGGTGGAGGCGGCAACCAGATTCGAACTGGTGATAATGGATTTGCAATCCATCGCCTTAGGCCACTTGGCCATGCCGCCATCCAAGGGCGGGAATCTTACCCTGCCCGTCGGCCTATGTCCAGAATTCGCAATCAGGTTTGGCGCTTGGTTATCATGGTTTTTCTGGCACGTATCGCCGTGCCGATCAAGCGATGAAAAGAAAGATCTTCTGCACCTTCCCGCAGGCTCTGATCAAGGAGCCGCTACTGTTCACCTTGGGCACCCGGTTTCAGGTAGTTCCGAACATTCGTGGTGCCAGTGTGACCGAAGAATTGGCCATCCTTTCCCTTGAGCTAGAAGGCGAAGACGCTTCCGTGCTCGCTGCGATCGAATACTTGATTGAGCAGGGCGTTAAGGTCGAAGACCTTAACGAAGGAGAGTAGTTTGATGGTCCTTCCCTTGGGAAGGCGGTCACAGACCTGGCACGAAAAAAGGGATTTGCCACTACGGCAAATCCCTTTTTCTATGTTCGGTGAAATTTAGTCGTCGAAGAAGTCCGAGGCAGCGTCGCCTTCCATCGGATCCTCGGCCTTTTTCTCTTCCTCACCGAGACCGCAGAACTTGTTCCACGAGTCGTCGTTGTTGGCCCAATCTTGGATGAACCAGTAGCGTTGCCAGTAGCTAGCAATTTTCTTGTTCAACAAGGCCTTGTCCATGAATTCTTTCGACCCCTCTTCCAGTTGGTCTACCGCGTTCCAGCCGAAGTTTCGGTTGCTGTTACAGATCTTGTAGAGCAGGTCGTTGAGGGTGGTGGCGACATAAGTGCCATCCTTAGTCGCGAAATCCTGTTGCAACAAGGCATTGACGGCGGCCGGGTAAGCCTTGCGGCCCATCGTGACTAAGCGGTCGCCAGCGCGAGTCGACATGGCACCTTGGTCGTCCATGAACAAGGCGAGGTCTTCTTGGATAGAAGCCCAGTCCTCGTCCGAGCACTTGCTCCACTTTGCCACCGGCGGAATCAGCTTGAGGTCAAGCACGTCAAAATCAGTGATGCCCTTGGTGTCGACGGCTTCGCCAGGTCCTGGCGGGATGAAATCGGCGCCTTTGGCAGCGGTTACTGGTGGAGCGGCAGCGCTTGCTTCGGTTGCTTGCGCATTGTCTCCAGAGGCGTTGGAAGTGTCTGTTCCATCGGCCCCGCCGCTTGAGGCGTTGTCGGTGCCCCCGCCATCACTGTCGACTGGCTGAGCATCGGCCATGTCGAGGGGTTGGGCGTCTGCCATGTCCAACGGTTGGGCATCCGCCATCGCGGGATCATTGCTTCCGGAAGCAGTTGCAGCTGCACCCGTGTTGGCTGGCGTTTGGGTGGTGGTGGATTCGACTGGTGCCGGATCTTCTTGTTGACCCTGCCACCAGAACCAGCCACCGGCCATCGCGGCTAGGCCTACGACACTGACGATTAGCATCGAAACCGGTGGGCCTTTTTCGATGTGATGATGCTCGCGCGGGCCGTCACTTTCCCGCTGGGAAGAGCGACTGGCAGCGCGCCTGGTGCTCTTGCCACCTGCGGCACTCTTCCGCGTTCCAGCGGTGGATTTGCCCCGGGCGGCTGGTTTTGCAGCAGTCTTGGGCTTGCCAGCGGCCGCTTTAGGCTTGGCCGCAGGAGCGGCGCCGTCGCCACTTTTTTTGGCCTTGAGCTGAGCGATCAAGTCCGGGCCACCGGCTTTCTTGGCAGCGCCCCCGGCTTCGGCATCGCGCTTGGCTTTGGCTTTGGCGATGATTGCCGCTGCTTTGGCTTTCTTGGCTGCATCGTCCGAAGCTGGCTTGGCCGCTGCAGGTTGGGCTGCAGCGGGTTGGGTGGCCGGAGCTTTTGGTTTGGCTGGTGCCGGAGCTTTGGCGGCGGGCTTGGTGGGCGTTTTTGCCGCTGGTTTGGCAGGCCCTTTGGCCACGGGCTTCACCGGCGCCTTGGGCTTGGCGACCGGTTTGACGGGTGACTTCGGAGCCGCTCCGGTTCTGGAAACCGGCTTGATCGGTTTGATCGGTTTCGCTGGCTTGGCTGGCGTTTTCGCCTTGGCGCCGCGCGGGGTAAAGACTGGCTTGGCAGGTCCTTTACCAGCCGGTTTGGCTGCAGGGGCCTGCGGCTTGGCAGCGGCTGGCTTGGCTTTGGGCTTGGCCACGTCGCGGTCTACCGGTTGGGCAGCAGCTGGGCGATCCACCTTCTTGGGCGAGTCGCCGATCGGCTTGGCGCCTAAAGCATCGTCGCCAGCAGAGGCCTCAGGCTTGGCTTCGGCGGCGGAAGCCGCAGGAGCCTCAGCCGCAGGGGCTGGTGCCGGGGCTGCTGGAGCTTCGGCTGCGGGGGGTGCCAACGGCGGGATCTCGACGGTGCCCTGGCAGACCTGGCAGCGCACCTTGGTCGCCGTGACGGAATCGGGGATGTCACCGTAGCGTTGGCCACAGTCTAAACAGATGCCAGTGCGTTCACTCATGGGTATCAATGGGCGACGGTGTGGGGGCGACCGCCGCTAGTGCCTCTAGAATAGACAACTTGCCCGCCTCGGTGACAAGTGTCTAGGAACTTCCAGCTTCAAAGCGAATTTCAGCCCAAAGGGGACCAGCCCAAAGCCATCGAGGCTTTGACGGCCGGATTGTCCGATCCTGCCGCTCGCCGCATCCTTTTGGGCGTCACCGGATCGGGCAAAACCTTCACCCTTGCCCACGTGATCCAGCGGCTCCAGGTTCCGACACTGATTATCGCACCCAATAAAACTCTTGCCGGACAGCTGTATCAGGAGATGAAAGAGCTGTTCCCGCAGAATGCGGTCGAATATTTCGTCTCCTACTACGATTATTTCCAGCCAGAGGCCTATATCCCGTCGTCGGACACCTACATCGAGAAGGATGCTCGCATCAACGAGCAGATTGACCGCATGCGCAATGGCGCGACGGCTGCCTTGTTGGCTCGCCGGGATGTCATCGTCGTGGCCAGCGTTTCTTGTATTTATGGCTTGGGCGATCCTGGGGTTTACCAGGAACTATCGGTGACCCTAACTCGAGACAGCGAGGTCCGTCGGGATGCGTTGATGCGTGGGTTGGTGCGGACCCAACACACCCGCGCCGAAGTCGATTTTCGCCCGGGCACTTTCCGAGTACGCGGCAGTGCCGTGGAGGTGTGGCCGATCCATGAGCGAGATCGGGTGTGGCGCTTTGAGTTGCTGGGGGACCGGTTGGAGGAGATTTTGGTGGTCGATCCGCTGACGGGTGAGTTGCTCGACGAACCGGAACGGGTGACCATCTACCCGGTTGGTCATTACGTCCAGCCGGAGGATAAGTTGCCCAACGCGATGGTCAGCATTCGCGAGGAGATGGACGCACGTTTACGTGAATTGCGTAAGGCCGGTAAGGATTTGGAAGCCGAGCGACTGGAGCGACGCACCCTTGCCGATTTGGAAGATTTGGAAGAACTCGGTTTTTGCTCAGGAATTGAAAATTATTCGCGGCACTTTGAAGGGCGTCAAACTGGGCAACCGCCGTTCACTTTGCTCAATTATTTCCCGCGCAATTTCTTGTGTGTATTGGATGAAAGCCACGTGACCCTGCCGCAGGTATACGCGATGGTGCGAGGGGATGGGGCGCGGAAAAAGTCGTTGGTGAATTATGGCTTCCGGTTGCCGTCTGCGGTGGACAACCGACCGTTGGAAGAAAATGAGTTCGAGTCGATTGTTGGCCGTGTTTTGTACGTCAGTGCAACCCCTGGTTATCGCGAACCACGGGCGAGGATGATGGGGCGGCGAGCATTGTGGAGCAAGTGGTGCGGCCGACTGGCTTGCTGGATCCGGAGGTGGAAATTCGGCCTGCAGGTGCTCAGGTAGAGGATGCTTGCAAAGAAGCCAAGCGCGTCGTGGCCAATGGCGAGCGAGTGTTGGTGACAACATTGACCAAGCGCAGTGCCGAGGACTTGACTGAGTTTTTCCAGGAGAGAGGCTTGCGCGCACGTTATTTGCACGCTGATATTCACACCTTGGAACGCGCCGAGCTGCTGCGCGATTTGCGCCTAGGTGTGTTTGACGTATTGGTGGGCATTAACCTATTGCGCGAAGGATTGGACCTGCCGGAGGTTGCGCTGGTTACGGTTTTGGATGCCGACCAAGAAGGGTTTTTGCGTTCGACCACTTCGTTGATTCAAACCTGCGGCCGGGCGGCTCGCAACGCACACGGCAAGGTGATTTTGTATGCCGACAAAAAAACCAACGCCATCCGCCAAGCGGTCGCCGAGGCCGATCGTCGGCGGGAAATTCAGCATGCGTATAACGTCGAACATGGCATTGTGCCGATGACGGTGAAAAAGCGGATTTCCGATTCGCTGTCGTTGCTGTTGAGTGGCGAGGACGGTGGCGAGGTGGCCGATCCTGCTTCGGCGGTCGATGCAGCAACTTTGGAGGCGCGTAGGGAGCAAAGCAAACAAGCGATGCTGAAGGCGGCGTCGGAATTGGATTTTGAAAACGCGGTTAAGCATCGCGATGAAATGCGACGGCTGGAGGCGCTGCTGCTGGAGCTTGGATCATGACCTTTCAGCGGCAACTGCAAACCGCACCGGCGCGGCCCGGGTGTTATTTGTTTTTTGATGACCAGGACCAGGTGCTGTACGTCGGCAAGGCGAAAAACATCCGCAATCGGGTGCAGGTTTATCGACGCGAAGGTGCCGACGGTCGAGCGCGCTTTGCCGAGTTATTGCAATACGCCGACCGTGCCGAGTTTCGGGTGACCGATTCGGAAATGGAGGCGGTGTTGCTGGAGGAGCGGCTGGTGAAAATGCATCAGCCGCCGCTGAATGTTTTATTGAAAGACGACAAAGCTTTTTTGTTGTTGCACCTGGATACCACACACCCATGGCCGCGGCTGGGTTTGGCGCGCAAACGCAGCATGCGCGGCGAGTTCTTTGGACCCTACCCCAACGCCGGGGCGACGCGTCGGGCCAAGCGCTTGTTGCAGAGGGCTTTTGGGTTGCGCGATTGCAGCGATCACACTTTGGCCAATCGGCGGCGGCCTTGTTTGAAGTATTCGGTTGGCTTGTGCAGCGGCCCTTGTGTCGACAAGGTGACGGCGGAGGAGTACCAGGAAGCGATGGCGTCGGCGCGACAGGTGCTGGGCGGCAAGGTGAAGGAGCGCATTGAACAGGAGCAGATGCGCATGGAAACGGCGAGCATGGTGATGGAATATGAAATCGCCTTGCGCGCACGTAATCGGGTGCAGGCTTTGCAAGCATTGGCTGCGCCGCAAAAAGTTCGTTTGCAAGCTGGTCGAGATTTCGACGTGCTGGGGGTTGATGAACGGGGCTTATTCGCTTTGTTGGAATACCGCGATGGCGATTGGGTCGCTACCCGTTATGGACGGATTCCGGTGGTCGAAGCTCCGGCGGCGATGGTTTCGGAATTGGTCCCGGCTTTGTATCGGGTGGGCGCCGAAATCCCGGCCGAAATTTTGGTGCCGGCGATGCCTGAGGAAGTTGACGCCATTCAAGAATGGCTGCGTGAGCAAGCCGGACATGCGGTGCATTTAGTTGCGCCTTCCCGTGGACAAAAACGTGCGTTGGTGCGCATGGCTGAATCCAATGCACGAGCGCGCCGCGGCGAGGTCGCGCGCGTGGCTTGGCCGATTTTGGCGCGACGGATTTCGGAAATCACTCACATGGATCCGCCAGCTGTGG
Source organism: uncultured Planctomycetales bacterium (assembly GCA_964565175.1). Lineage (GTDB taxonomy): Bacteria > Planctomycetota > UBA1135 > UBA1135 > UBA1135 > JACNIZ01. Next base: position 4,575 of record CAZMDZ010000104.1, on the reverse strand, counting down.
TGGATTGCATTGACGTCAGCCACTTGCAAGGACGGGAACGGGTGGCGTCGAAAGTGCGATTTGTGGAAGGCAAAGCCGACCGCGCTTCTTATCGCCATTATTTGGTTGGAGACGGGCATGGCAACGACGACTTTGCGGCGATGCGTGAGGTGGTCGGGCGAGTGTTGAATCGTGTTGGCGAAGATGGATTGGCGGATTTGATTGTGCTGGATGGCGGCAAAGGGCAATTGAGTTCAGGTTTGGATGCGGTGAAAGAAATGGGGGTGGATGCACCCTTAATTTCCTTGGCCAAAGCGCGGCGCGGACGCGGACCGGTGCAAGCAGAAGAGCGTTTGTTTTTACCGGCTCGTTCTGAGCCGTTTATCTTGGAACCGCAAAGTCCGGAACGTTTGTTTTTTGAACGCATTCGCGACGAAGCCCACCGCTTCGCCATCACTCATCACCGTAAACGCCGAGAAAACTTACGCTTGGTTCTGGAACAAGTGCCAGGAATTGGCCCGGCGAAACGTGGAGCCTTGCTGGATTGGTGTGAAGGCGACCTAGCCAAACTCCGCGATGCGCCGCGTGAGATCTTGTTGGAACTGCCAGGAATGACGGCGGCTTTGATCGATTCGTTGCAGGAGCATTTGTACGAGGTGCTTCCTTGAGTTCGACCGATCACCATGGTGTTTGCCCGGTTGAGGAGAATGTGTATTCCCTGCGCCGTGGATACTGCGATGCTTTGCTGCGTCTTGCTCCGCTATCGGTGCTTGATGTTGGCTGTGGCGGCGGCCAAGTGATTGAAATGCTGATTGCCAACGGCGTCTGCTGCACCGGAACCGAGGTCGTCCCAACTGCATGGATTGGGGCTCTGGGAAATGTTTCGGTGGTGCAAGCCGAAGCCGAATCCCTGCCTTTTGCCGATCGCAGTTTTGATTGGGTCAGCATGCGCCACGTGCCGCACCATTTGGCCGATCCACAAGCCGCTTTTGGGGAAGCCCTAAGAGTAAGTCGCAAAGGCCTGTTACTCGCCGAACCCTATTTCGACCGCAACGACCCGGCGCAGGCTTTGGCGGAAGACGTCGATTTGTGGTTCAAGACTCAACACCGTCGGGCCGGTCGGATTCATCAACCCAACTTGGATCAAGCTGACGTCAATCGTTTGCTGCAGCCGCTTGGTGTTCAGGTGCACGCTAGTGAGAAGTTGTCCCCTTTGGCATGTCGCGATGGGGCAAGCTTAAGTCGGGACCTTCAATCTCAGGTTTCTACTCTTGCGGTCAACGATCCTCAATTCGAGGCAAGGCTGAAGTTGCTGGAGCGCCTTGCGGTGCATCCGGTCAGCTGGAATGGTTCGTGGTTGATGGCAATTCAGAGTTGAATCGCGCCGAACCTGAATTCCATTTGCGCAGGGCGCTTGCCGATAAGGCGATCAAGTTTGGTATTGCTGGCGATAAGCCGAAGGTCGCAAGCCAGTCCAGCGTAGGAAGGTGTTCGAGAAAGAATAGGAGGTGGTAAACCCAACTTGGTTGGCGATGGCGGTTTGGCTTTGGGCCGTAGTCGCCAGGAGGTGAGCGGCGCGGCGCATACGTAGATGCATCAAGTGCTGGCCAGGGGATCGGCCAAGGAATTGCTGCGTGCGGCGGCGCAGGTGTTCTTTGCTTACCCCGGCGGTTTCGGCCAGCCGAGCTAAAGGCCACGGGCTGGCAAGGTCTTTCGCCACTTCTTTCCACAGAATTTCCAATTGATCTTGGCTGCGAAAAGGAGCAGCAAAGCCAGTGACATAAGAGTGGATGAGATCCACCCAACGACGCATAGCGACTGGGTTGTGGGGGGCGCCAGTCTCGGCGATCAGGCCGCGAATGGCGTGCTGCAAGGGGTCGGGGTCGAAGGCTGCCCGAGTAGGTGAGTGGAGGCCAGCGATTGGATTTCGGGCGCGGTCGTCTTGGTAGCGGATCCAGGCGAAGCTCCACTTGCGCCGCTGAGCGCGCAAAGAATTGGCTAAAAAAGGTGGCTGTAAGCACGCTTCTCCCGGGGAAAGGTTCTTCCAAGTGCTATCCATCAGCACATCGCCGCGACCTTGCAAACTCGCTAGGAAAAAGCTTCCGGATGGCTCAACTCGCGCAATTTCCATCGGGGGGACGGCGTGCATGATGCCGCAATGGGTGATGGAGTGGCGCTCCAGTTCAGCGCAAATGGGCGCGTCCGCTAGCCAAGGACGTGAATCCAAACTATCGGCTTTGACCAGTTCGAAACTGGTTTGGGAACCAAGCATGTGGATCTCACGTATCTGCATTTGCACCTGCGCCATGGACAGGCGGGGGGCCAGGGGCGAGTATAAGGGGGTTCCCTCGGTCCCCAAGTCCAACTCCACATCCTCCATGGCAACTGTTGCAGTCCTCGGCACCTTTGACACCAAAGGCCACGAACACGCTTTTCTCGCCGAAGAAATCCGCCAGCGCGGTCATCAAGTGTTGCTGATTGACGTCGGCATGATGGGAGCGGACGGCTGTACGCCCGATTTCAGCGCTCATCAGGTCGCCGAAATTGGCGAGGTGGATTTGGCGAATCTAGTCGAAACCGGTGACCGCGGTTTGTGCGTGGCTGCAATGGCGGAAGCAGCACCCAGAGCATTGTCCAAGCTTTACCGAAGCGGGAAGATCCAAGCGGTGATTTCCTTGGGCGGTGGCGGTGGCACCGCGATCGCAACGGCTGCAATGCGCGCGCTTCCCTTGAGGGTGCCGAAGCTAATGGTTTCGACCTTGGCCAGCGGCAATACGGCTCCTTACATCGGAACCTCGGACTTGATGATGATGCCCAGCATTGTCGACGTCGCCGGATTGAATCGAGTTTCAAAAATGGTCTTCCGTCGTGCGGCGGCCGCGATCTGCGGCATGGTGGAAGCGGCCGGAAAGGAAGACTCTTCCCTGGATGAGTTGGGGAGTCAAGCAGACGCCGAAGATCGACCCTTGATTGCTGCCAGCATGTTTGGAAATACCACCGAATGCGTCAATGCGGCCATTCCGCTGCTGGAAGCTGCCGGATTTGAGGTGTTGGTTTTTCACGCCACCGGAACCGGCGGCAAGGCAATGGAAGCCTTGGTTCGCAGCGGCATGGTCTCGGCTGTACTCGACATCACCACCACGGAATGGGCCGACGAACTGGTGGGAGGTGTGCTTTCCGCAGGCCCTGATCGGCTGGACGCAACCGCCGATGCCAAGGTTCCCTCCATCGTGGTTCCTGGTTGCTTGGACATGGTCAACTTTGGCGAACCGGACACCGTTCCCGATCGATTTGAGGGGCGGAATTTTTACCACCACAATCCGCAGGTAACGTTGATGCGGACGAACGCCGAAGAATGCGCCGAACTCGGCAAAATTCTTGCCGACAAGGTGAATCAATACACCGCTCCAGTCAGCGTTTTACTGCCAGCTAAAGCCGTCAGCGTGATTAGTGCAGAGGGCCAGGCTTTCCACGACCCAGAAGCTGATGCCGCTTTGTTCGAGGGCATCATGCAGAACCTGAATGGCAACGTTGAATTGTTGGTGGTGAATAGTGAAATCAATGATCCACTCTTTGCCGAAGCCTGTGTCAATGCTTTGCTCAACAACTTGGCCAAGTAATCACTCGGCGTTGCCCATCCCATTCCTCTCCCGATCCTTCAAACCGAATCTCACTTCCTCATGTCTGAAGTCAAACATTACGGAGTCTTCCAATTCAAGGACGGCGTCACCCCAACCCAAGTCGACGAGTGCTTTTCACGTATGGCGGGAATGGTGGAGAACATTCCAGGCTTACTCGACTTCCACTGCGGTCCTTACGACAGCACCGAGGGCATGAATGACGGCTTTACCCATGGCTTCATCATGACTTTTGAAAGTCCGCAAGCTCGCGATGACTATTTACCCCACCCACACCACGAGGAGGTCAAAGACTTTGTTGTGCCGAAGCTGGAGCGGGTGATTGTTTTTGACTTCAACATGCCGGAGTTGGGCTAAGGCTATGGATACATCCAGAAAATTGTTGAGCTTCGCTCTTCTGTTCTTCCTTGGCGCGATCGCGACGTCCAGCCCTTGCACGGCGGGTGCAGCGATGCCGGTGCCTCAGCAGTCTCAAACACTCTTTGATGGAGAAAGCCTCCAAGGCTGGGAGGTTCGGCCTGGTGAAGAAAAATGGTGGCGGGTGGAAGACGGTGTGATCGTCGGCGGTTCTTTGGAGGAAAAGGTACCGCACAACACCTTTTTGAGTTCGACGTCTTCTTTCCAAAACTTCGAATTGGAGTTCGACATCCGCGTTTTGGGCAAGGAGGGCTTTATCAATTCGGGTTTCCAAATTCGCAGCACGCGAGTAGAAGGCAACTTCGAAATGAGCGGCTATCAAGTCGATGCCGGAGATGGCTGGTGGGGCAAAATGTACGACGAGTCCCGGCGCAATAAAGTGATTGCAGAGTCGGCAGATCTAGCGGGCGTCAATGCATCGATTCAAGCAGGCGATTGGAATCACTACAAGATTCGCGCTCAAGGTCTGCGCATTCAAAGCTGGATCAATGGAGTCGCCGCTATTGACTATCAAGAGCAGGATCTACAAATTCCACAAGAC
>CAZMDZ010000103.1:8751-10729 GCA_964565175.1 uncultured Planctomycetales bacterium | reverse complement strand
CAAGAGCAGAAGGGTGTTGCCGCATATTATGCTTCGGTGGCGTACATGGACGCTCAAGTCGGCAAGGTGCTAAAAACCTTGCGCGACGAAGGCATGGCCGACAACACGATCGTGATTTTTACCAGCGATCATGGCTTTCATTTATGCGAGCACGATTTTTGGATGAAGGTAGGCTTGATGGACGAATCGTCACGGGTGCCGTTGATCATTTCGGTTCCGGGGAAGAAGCCAGCGGTCTGCAATTCCTTCACCGAGCTCATCGATCTCTACCCAACTGTCGCCGAACTTTGCGGCCTGCCGGTGCCAGAACGGTTACAGGGGAAATCGCTCGCCCTCACCCTAGATGACCCTAGCATCAGCGTTCGCGATGCGGCATTTTGCGTCAACTCCAAAAGCTATCTGCTGCGCACCGATCGTTGGGCGTTCATCCAACATGGCAAAACCGGCGAGCTGGGCATTCAACTTTATGACATGCATCAAGATCCACAGCAGTTTTCCAATTTGGCGAATGGCAGTAAACATGCCGACGTGATTGCTGACTTCCAGGAACGCTTGGTCACAAAGCTCGCCGCGATTGGCAACAATGATCTTGGCGATGTTGGGCGAAAAAAATGACGCCGCAAGACTTTTCGAATATGCCTCTTAATTCGCTGTGCTGACCTGATCGCCAAGCACCTCAGACAGCTTGAGGCGCAGAATGGAAAGGTCGTAAGGCTTTTGCAAGAAGTCGGCAATTCCCATGCCGTGGAACCGCTGAAGGGCGTCCAAGCGGTTGTAGCCACTGCATAAGATGACCGGAATTGAGCGGTCAATCGCACTCATCTCACGGAAAGCCTCTACCCCATTAAGTTCGGGCATGGTCAAGTCCAGCAAGACACACTGAATGATCTGGCGATGTTCAGCAAATACTTCCACTCCTTTACGCCCATTCGCTGCAGTCAAAACATGGAAGCCGATGCGTTCCAACATGCCTTTGGCAACTGCCCGAACAGACTCTTCGTCGTCGACCACAAGCACGGCGCCTACGCATTGCCACTCGCTAGTATCGGCGACCCTGACCTGAGGGGGTTGACTCGGAACACTCTTGCCATCAGCCGGGAAGTAAATGCGGAACGAAGTACCTTGGCCTAGTTTGCTATCAATTTCGATGGCGCCGTTGTGCCCACGCACAATGCCTAAAACGGCCGACATTCCCAATCCGCGTCCAGTGAACTTGGTGGAGAAAAATGGATCGAAGATTTTGCTCAATGTATCCTCATCCATGCCGCAGCCGGTATCCTTGACTTCAAGAAAGGCAAAAGTCCCAGGTTTAAGGGGCTCGGTCAGTCCAGCCAGAAGGCTTTCATTGACGTAATCCAAAAACTCCTGATCACATTCCTGAACCCCAGTTGATAAAGCAATCACTCCATCTTCGTCCCCGATTGCCTCGGAAGCATTGGTAATCAAGTTTAAAATGACTTGGCGAACTTGAGTCGTATCGCCATCAAAGAGTGGAAGAGCTTCGGCAAGGTTGCAACGAAGCGTCACTTTTTTCGAAATCGAAACCTCGAGTAAGTGCGCCATCTCTTCGACAAATTCGCCGAGGTGAATGGGCTCCACGACAAAGTGACCTTTGCCAGAATAGGCCAACATCTGTTTTGCCAAATCCGCCGCCCGACGTGAGGCGCGCTCAATCTCCAAAATATTGCCGCGGGCTGGCGACAGAGGAGAAAGTGCATCCAGCGCGAGGTCAGCGTTGCCCAAGACGCTCATCAGAATGTTATTGAAGTCGTGAGCAATACCGCCGGACAGCACACCCAAGCTTTCCAACTTTTGTGCGTGCTGCACCTGGCGCTCCAAGCTGGCGCGTTCCTGCTCAATGCGTTTGCGATCCGAAATGTCGGTCGAAACCGCGATGATGTATTCAATCTCGCCCTCGTCACTTTTTACCGGCACAAAAGTCGAATAGTACCAAACGGTCTCCCCCTCTAAAGTTGTT
>CAZMDZ010000103.1:0-8741 GCA_964565175.1 uncultured Planctomycetales bacterium | reverse complement strand
AAATTCCCGGTAAAATTAGCTTTTCCCTGAACATCTAAAGTTGTTGCTGGCGTTTCACGATTAGTGATCACACCCTCTTCGAGCACGCGGTTCAAATCCGATTGGATTTCGGCTTGGACTTCCGGCGAGTAAACGGCCAGCGGAAACTTTTGCCCGTAATACTGCTCGACATTGGTGACCTTGAGGCCGTCAACGCCAGCTTGGCTCATGTACCTCAGGTTTAAATCCAAGTCGAGGATCTTGGTGCATACCGGGGAGTTTTCTAACCAGACACCAAACTTTCGCTCGGACTCATCAAGCAACTGCTGCGTGCGCCGAAGGTCTTCGGTTAAACCCTCCAGCTCGGAAATGCGTTGCTTCAAGCTAGCGATTTCATCTAGCAGTTGCTGGTTGGATCGAGGGGCTTCGGAAGTCATGGATCGCCGCCCTCAAAGATGCTGGAGGTGTTGGTTGGCAGGGTTTAGGGCAATTCCCAAGCAGTTGTCGGCCGGAACGGGTCTTTCGTCTATAGCCAAAACCACTTGAATTAACGTAGCTCCTTAACTGGACCTATTGTTAGGGTGGATTCACGACCTCGCCCCTTGGTCGTGCATGGTCCGCTGGTCGGACGTTCCCTCCGCGGTTTCCCCCACACCGCACCTCTCCCCTAATTCCCCCCAAGAAGCAAACTCTAGCTTTGGCAGGGCTCGCAGTAGCGTGTGCCCTCGTTTCTCCCTCCTTTGCTCAAATCCAACAAAATACCGCGCCTGCTTTTCAAGAAGTCACAGGCGAGCGTGAATTTTCTGGTTGGATGATTGCACGTCCCGTTCAGCCCGCCGACCAAATGGCCAAGGGTATGAACCAGCAAGACGCTGAAACCTTGCATGCACTCGGTCATGGCCTGATGGGCGGACACGCCGTGCGTGAATTCGTCGCAGTGACCGACGAGTACATCTTCGCGCTGCCAGAAGGCCGCGACGAAAATACCCTCGCCCCCGAGATGATGTCGACCGGCGCCTTTCAGTACGTTGAGCCGGATTGGATTCTCTATCCAGTGGGCAACTCCAACGATCCTTACTTGGGCGATCAGTGGCAGCACAATGCCAACCGCATGCAATCCGCCGACGGCTGGGATTTGCACACCGGCAACGCGTCGACGGTAGTTGCTTACTGCGACACTGGCGTGCTCACCACTCACGAAGACCTGCAAGCTAACCGCGTCGAAGGTTACAACGCAGTGGATCGTCAGTGGGAAAGTGCTGGCGGCAACATAGGCCCAGTGCATAACCACGGCACCAACGTTACCGGCTGCGGTTCTGCAAACGGCAACAACGGCATCGGTATCGCTGGGGTTGGCTGGAACTTGGGACACCGCATGATGCGGGTATCCAACTCCTCTGGCGGTGGCGCTTACAACAGCGATTTGAACCACGCCGCGCGGACTGCCATCGACGCTGGCGACAAGGTTGCCAGTGTTAGCTACTCCGGTCCAGACTCCAGCTCGAACCTGACTTCCGCAACTTACATCAAGTCCAATGGCGGCTTGTTGGTGTGGGCTGCAGGCAACGACAGCCGCAATCTGACTTACAACCACCGCGATAGCGATGACATCATCATCGCTGGTGCTACCAACGATGCCGATGGCTTGTGCGGTTTGATTTGGTCCTTCGATCCGTCGCTAACTCCGAATGAAGTCGAAGACATTCTGAAGAATGGCTGCGATGACTTGGGCTCGGCTGGCGCCGATAATACTTACGGCTATGGTCGCGTGAACCTCTTCGGATCATTGACGCTGGCCGACGGCGGCGGCGGTGTCGATTTGCCTCCAGGTGCAGCCTTCACGGCATCCACTACTTCTGGCGATGCGCCGTTGGATGTTGATTTCACCGATCAGTCCAGCAACACACCGACGACCTGGTCGTGGAACTTCGGCGATGGCAACACATCGACCGCACAAAACCCCAGTCACACCTACACCACGGCTGGCACCTTCACTGTAGAGTTGACGGTAAGCAACGCCCACGGAAGTGACGTTGAGCAAAAGATCGATTACATCACCGTAAATGATGGTGGTGGCGGAGTCACTGGCCAGGGATTCATCATCTCACGCAACGATGACTTCTCGACCGACGACCGCTCTTTCAGTAAGGGCGAAATCATCTACGTCAAGGTGTGGAGTGATCAGATCAACTTCAACGACATGCGCCGCCAATGGCACCAGTTCAAGAAGGGTCGTACCAAGTATCGCACCAACATGACGAACAACGGCGACGGCACCTGGACTGCTTCGTTCGATTCGGGCACCGTAAGCAAGACCGGCAACTGGTCTTGGAAGGCAAACATCCAAGATCGCGCCCGCGTGCGTTACCAGCCTTCGGCAACGGTTTCGATTAACTAACGAAGACTCCCGCAGTCTTTCCTTCCCAGCCTGGATCGCCCAGGCTGGGATTTTTTTTATGCATTGCCGAAGGGCTTTCACCCAACCATACTTGGAGATCGATGCTGGCCAACCTCCTTCTACTCGGCTCCATTTCCCTCGCGCACCAAGCAACGGAACCCGTCACACTTTATGTTTCGCCAAACGGCTCGGCAGAAGGGTCGGGGACGATGGAAAATCCGCTTTCTTCACTGGAGAAGGCGCGCGCAGCCGTGCGAGCTCACCCGATGCGCGGCAAAGCTCCGATTCATATTCAATTGAGAGGTGGGGTTTATCGGCTGCAAGCGCCGCTGGTCTTTGGGCCAATGGATTCTGGCGCTCAAGGCGCCATGGTTTGCTATCAAGCATTTGACGACGAAGAGGTCGTCGTGAGTGGTGGCCAGGCGTTGGCGTTGCAATGGACGTCCTACCAAAATGGGATTTTGAAAGCGGCAACTCCAGCTGGAATCGAAATGGACCAGTTATTCGTCAACGGCGAACGCCAGCACATGGCGCGTTACCCGAATTTCGATGCCAGCATTTTGCCTTACAACGGCTTTGCGGCAGATGCATTTAGCCCTGAGCGTGCGGCACGGTGGAAGGATCCGGCGGGTGGTTTTATCCATGCCATGCACCGCGCCCATTGGGGTGGCTACCACTATCGAATCACCGGCAAGAAGAGCGACCATACTGTTTTGTATGAAGGAGGCTGGCAAAACAATCGGCAGATGGGAATGCACGGCGAGCATCGTTTTGTAGAGAATATTTTCGAAGAGCTCGATGCACCCGGCGAGTGGCTTCATAACACGACAACAAATACTCTCTATTTCTATCCCCCTGCCGAGATGAACATGGAGACGGCGGTGTTCGAATACCCGCGCTTGACTCAACTGCTCGAATTTTCTGGCGAAGCCGATGACTTGGTCCATCACATGGAATGGAAAGGCGTGAGCTTTCGTCACACCAACCGCACTTTTATGGAAACCAAGGAGCCTTTGCTCAGAAGCGATTGGACGATCTTCCGCGGCGGTTGCATTGACTTTCAAGGTGCCGAGGATTGTTTCATTACCGATTGCGAACTGAATCAAGTTGGCGGCAATGGCGTTTTCGTCGACGGTTACAACCGACGAATCACTATCCAAGGGACTCACATCCACGGCGCTGGGGCCAGCGGAGTTTGCTTTGTCGGTAGCCCGAAAGCGGTGCGCAATCCCTTGTTCGAGTATCACCAACAGCAGTCCCTTGACGACATTGATAGAAGCGAGGGTCCGCAAACCGACGATTTCCCATTGGATTGCAAAGTGGATGACTGCCTCATCCACAGCGTGAGTTTGGTGGAGAAACAGGCCACCGGCGTGCAGATTTCTATGTCGAAGAAAATTCTGGTTCGCCACTGTTCCATTTACGACGTCGGCCGCGCGGGCATCAACATCAGCGAAGGTACTTTTGGTGGCCACATCATCGAATTTTGCGACGTCTTCGATACGGTGCGCGAAACCGGTGATCACGGCAGTTTCAATTCTTGGGGCCGAGATCGGTTTTGGCATTTAAAGGATGCCCCCACTGAAAAATTGCCGGCGCTATCTAGTCTCGATACCTCTGGCTCAATCATCCGAAACAGCCGTTGGCGCTGCGACCGCGGTTGGGACGTGGACCTGGACGACGGTTCCTCCCACTACAGGATCTACAACAACCTCTTTCTCAATGGCGGTCTCAAGTTGCGCGAAGGTTTCTTCCGCCACGTAACCAACAACATCGCCATCAACAATTCCCTGCACCCGCACGTCTGGTATCCCAACAGCGGCGACGTCATCACCGGCAACATTTGGACCACCGCTTACAAACCCATCCGCTTAGGCGGTTGGGGCAAAGAAATTGACCGCAATATCTTCCTGACGAACGCCGACCGCAACGCCTTCCGCGACAAAGGATGCGACGCCAATTCGATTGTTTGCGATCCAATGTTTGTCGATCCCGCGTCAGGGGATTATCGCCTTAAACCAGGCTCCCCCGCCTTAGCCTTCGGCTTCAAAAACTTTCCAATGGACCAATTCGGCGTGCAGCGTCCGGAACTCAAAGCGATTGCCAAAACTCCATTGCTACCGGCATTCAACCTTCCGGCCAGCCAGCAAGCGCGGGCCAATTCACCCCACTATTCCTGGAATGGCGCTTTCTTCCGTGCATTGCTCGGCCAAGAATATTCAGCCTTTGGTGTAAGCAAAGACGCGGGCGGCGTGGTTTGTCACGCGGTAACCCCAGGCTCCCACGCTGCTCAAGCCGGTTTGCAAGAGGGTGACGTCATCCAGCGGGTCAATGGAATCACCATTCAAACCATCAAAGATTTCAAACAGGCCACCGCCAAGCTTGGGGCGGGTTCGTCGACCCTTAGGCTCGTCCGTCAGCAGCAGGTGCTGCAGCTTAAGGACTTTTAATTTCGCACCAGGGCGCGTTCTGGTGCTCTTCCACCACCATCGGTTCCTGGAACTCCGGGCTGGCCAGAATCGCCAGGAATACACATGGCTGGTCAAAAATGTTGTAGCTGCCATGGACCTCGTTGACCGGAACATGCGCCACCTCTCCGGCCGACATGATGCGCGACTCCTGCCCCACCCACTGCTCGACCTTGCCTTCTAGATAGTAGATCGCTTCCTCAAAGTGCGGATGGCGATGAAAACGGTGCGCTTCCCCGGGCGGCATGGTCACGCGCACCAGCATCAAATGTTTGCTCTCGGTCAGCGGCGGCTTGACCAACCATTCATGCGGCCCCCACGGCAACTCTTCGACGATGACGTTGGCAGTGGAAACGAAACGCAAGCACTCAGAGCCGCACATTACTTGGGCAAGCGCAGCGACTTGAATTCTTCGATTTGCTTCTTGATCGCGATTTCGGTGGGGAAACGCTCGGTAGAACTCGCGCCATAGAAACCGTCGATCCCTTCCACCCGCTGCAAAATGTAATCCGCATCCGGCGGCATTGCCAACGGTCCGCCGTGGCACAAGCAAATCACGTCTTCGCGAATCGACTTGCACACTTCGACGATTTTCTGAATTTCGGTCACGCATTGATCCAGTGGATCAACCGTTGCCGCGCCAATCGTCCCACCCGATGTGCAGCCCATGTGCGCAACCACGATGTCGGCGCCAGCTTCGGTCATCAACTTGGCTTCGTCGGTGTTGAACACGTACGGAGTCGTCAACATGCCCATATCATGCGCCATCGCCACGATGTCGACCTCGAGCTGATAACCCATGCCGGTTTCTTCCAGCGTGTCGCGAATCCGCCCTTCAAAAAGGCCGACGGTCGGGAAGTTTTGAATCCCGGCGAATCCAAGCTGCTGAAGTTCTTGCAGGAACAAGTGCGGGATCATGAACGGATCGGTGCCGCAAACCCCCGCTAGTACCGGCGTGTGTTTGACCACCGGCAGCACCTCGTACGCCATTTCCTTCACGATTTCGTTGGCGTTGCCATACGGCATCAAACCCGCGGTCGATCCGCGGCCCGCCATGCGATAGCGACCAGAGTTGTAAATAATCAGCAGGTCAATGCCGCCGGCTTCTTCACTTTTGGCCGAAATGCCAGTGCCAGCGCCGCCGCCGATGATTGGAATGCCGTCGGCGATTTGCTTGCGGAAGCGCGCCATGATGTCGGCGCGAGATTCTGGAGTGGGAAAGGTCATGATCGGGGGAACGGGCGTCCTTGTAAGTAGTGGATCATGGGACGGCTTCCGCCCTTGGTCAAGTTGGACCCGCCGCCAAGCCCGTGCTACAAAGGTTCCATGCTGGCTCCCCTGACCCTGGCCATTTCCCTCTGTTTCGGCACCCCCCAATTCGTGCCCGACCGCCTAGACGTCCTGTTCGTCGGCGACCGCGGCCATCACCGACCCGAAGATCGGCTGCACGATGTCTACGGCCCGCTGTTGCGCGCCGGATTTGCGGTGGACTGGGAAGAGAATTTGGAAGACATCACCCGCGCGCGGTTGAACGACTACGACTGCGTGATGATGTACGCCAACCAAGCGCAGCATCAGGAGGTGCCGCAGCAATTTTTTCAAGCGTTGAAAGGTTGGGTGCATGACGGCGGTGGTTTTGTTGCCCTCCACTGCACGTCGGGTTGTTTTATGAAGTCGCAGGAGTGGCTGGAATTTGTCGGCGCGCGATTTGTTTCGCATGGCACCGGGGTTTTTCAGCAAGATGTCTGCGAGCATGACCACGAGGTGATGGCGGGTTGGGAGAACTTCGAAGCGTGGGATGAAACCTACGTGCAAACTCACTTCGAAGGCGATCGTTTGGTGCTGACGAAGCGCGGTGACGAGCCGTGGAGTTGGGTGCGCCAGGCTGGCAAGGGCCGGATTTACTACACCGCGTCGGGTCATGATCATCGCGTTTGGCAGCAGCCGGCGTTTTTGGATTTGCTGATTCGGGCGATGGATTGGACTGCCGGCGCACAAAAAGCTGCGGCGCGTCGGGCGCTGGCTGGGCCGAAGTGGGAATACGTTCAAGCGGAGTGGGCGCCGAACTATGAAGGCCGCAATCCCAATCCGCCGATGCAAGTGGCGTCGACTCCGGAGCAAGCCGAAGCGGCCATGGTGGTTCCGGCTGGATTCCGCGCCCAAGTTTTTGCGGCGGAACCGATGGTGGTCAATCCCATTGCCTTGGCATGGGATGAACGCGGCCGCTGCTGGGTGGCTGAATCGCCGGACTATCCCAATACCGTGAATGCCGATGGCGTCGGCTTGGATTCCATCAGCATTTTGGAGGACACTGACGGCGACGGTCGCGCAGATAAGAAAACTGTGTTCGCCGACAAGCTGAACCTGCCGACTTCGATCTTGAAGGTCAATGGCGGCGTACTGGTCACCCACGCACCCGATCTACTCTTCCTCCGCGATGACGACGGCGACGACAAGTGCGACGGCCGCGAGGTGATGTTCAGCGGTTTTGGTCGCTGGGATACCCATGCGGGTCCATCCAATTTGCGCTGGGGTCCAGATAATTACGTTTGGGGTTCGGTGGGTTACTCCGCTTTCCAACGCGCTGATGGCAGCAAGTTTGGCAGTGGGTTGTGGCGTTGGAAACCGGGCATGGCCGAGCCTGAATTCATGGCTCAATTCACCAATAACACCTGGGGATTAGGTTTCCGCGATGACGGTGAAGTGTTTGGCTCGACCGCAAATGGCGCGCCGTCGTTCTTCATGGGTGCGCCCAAAACCACGCTGGCGGCCACCGCGCCCAACGCGCCCGGCGCCGCTCAAACTTTCAGCACCGCGGTCTTCCACCCGGCGCTGGCGCAGATCCGCCAGGGCGATTACATGGGCAAATTCACTTCCGCCGCTGGTCATAGTTTTTTAACCGGATCGCAAGTGCCCCAGTCCTGGCACGATTCAGCTCTGGTCTGCGGCCCCACCGGCCACCTCGTCGGCCGCCTCGATTCCTACGCCGACGGCTCCGGCTTCCGCACCCGCGACGCCTTTAATTTCTGCGTTTCAGTCGATGATTGGTTCTGCCCGGTACACGCCGAAGTCGGACCGGATGGCGCGGTTTGGGTGGCTGACTTTTCGCAATACATCATCTTGCACAACCTCCCCGGCAACCCCGAACGCGGCTTGCCCAAGGTGGAATACGGCGACGGCAACGCTCACCTGAACCCGCTGCGCGATACCAGTCATGGACGGATCTTCCGCATTTTCCGCGAGGATGCAAAACCGGTTCACAAGGACTTGGGCAATATGGATCTCAATGGATTGGCGAAGGAACTCTCCAACCCTAACCAGTTTTGGCGAACCACTGCGCAGCGGCTGATCGCCGACCAAATCAACGTCAAGGGCATCAACCTGCTCACTCGGTCACGAAGCCTTGGCAACCTTCATGCAATCCTCGCGTCGATCCGAACGCTGAAAGATCGCGGCGCAGAGTTTTCAGCGGATGACCGAAAATTCCTCGATAGCATCTTCCGCGATGTGCTGGAAAGCGCGCCGCCGAATGCGCAAAAAGCTGGCCTTGGATCCCTGGAGCTAAGCGCCAATGCTGCCGAACTACTCCTTGATTCCGGTTTACTCGATTCCGAATCCGCCGACCTCCGCCGTCACGCTTACTTGGCCGCCGCACGCATTCCGGAATCCCAAGCCATCGGCGTAGCCTTGGCAGGACGCGCGGTATTAGAACAAGGTGATGACCCGTGGATTCCACAAGTGCTCACTGCGGCGATCGCCCAACATGCCAAACCGTTTTTAGCTGCAGCTCGGCCGCTGTTGCCCAAAGAGAATGAGGGCTCGCCAGTGAACTTGTTCCCAAACCCGGGCTTCGATGAGTTCGACCACCGAGTCCTTCTCGGGGCGCGAGACCCAGA
>CAZMDZ010000102.1:0-10744 GCA_964565175.1 uncultured Planctomycetales bacterium | reverse complement strand
CAACGTCAGCCCGAACTTGGTTGCCGCTGGCGGCGACGCCGACGATGGACTGGCGGTGGCGGTCGACGAAAATTTCCTCGCCATTCTTTATCACGCTGACAATTTAGGTGGAACGGCGGAGCAGGTGCGCGTCAACTTGTCGGCCGATTTGGGTTTGAGTTGGAGCGGCGATCAGCAAGTTGGACTTTACGACAATGCGGTCGCCAATCATGACGCTGACAACGGCACGCTGCTTGTGGAAGATGGATTCGTTGCCGTAGCTTGGCAAGATAATCGCAGCGGACAAGACGAGGTCTATGTCACCTATGCCAATATGCTGCTAGGCGCTTTTGTACCCGATGTGCAGTGTTCCAATAGCGCCACCGGTTCCGGCCCGCCGCAGTTAAGTGGCGAATTCAATGGCGAACCGCTGGCGGTGGCGTGGACCGAAACGCCTGGCCGCGTGTTGAAGGCGAAATACATGCGCAATTGGTCGTGGTCGCCGTCCTTCCTGATCTCCGCCAACGCGGGCGACGTCAGCAATGCGCGAATGTCGTGGAATGATCTTTACGACAACTTCAGCCTGCTTTGGCTTACCGACGACACTGTTGTGCAGCAAGCAGTGGTTGGCGGTTTTCGCGCCCATCAAGTTTCGGCTGATCCGATTACCGCCGGTGGAGTGGCCACTTTCAACTTGACTGGCTTCGGCCCCGGACGCACTTATCAGGTTGCGGCATCCGGTTCGCTGGGAACGCTGCCGCTTCCCGATGGCCGCAATTTGGGATTGACTTACGACACCATTTTGCAGATCACCAAAAACCTCTCGCCCCTCCGCGGCGTGATCAGTGGTTCGGGCAGCGCCACCACTGCGCCGGTCACAGTGCCGCCGAATCTGGCTGGCAGCACGATTTATCTGATCGCCGTGTCGTTCAATAACGGCGGTGATTTCCAGGATTTAAGCGACACAGTGGCAGTCACCGTGCAGTAGGCCTTTCGCCGACGAGCCGCAGACCCGAGGCGGTCGATCACTGGTGACTATCGTCGGCGCGAGGCGGTCGAATCGCTGGTGGCTGCCGTCGGCGCGACTTCCATTGGACTGCCGCCAGGATTTCCATTAGCTTCGAAGAATGAAATGGAAATCTCTCCCCCTGCTGGCTGTCGCAATTATTCCCTTTTCCGGCGGGCTTGAACCGGGGGACGACCTGGCGAAGAATTCCTCCTACCGCCATTACGTCGCCACTCAAAACGCGGCTGCGCACCAGCACCTGGATCTGCGCAAACGCTGCGGGACGCCGGAGCGCGCGGACATGGAAGCGGGGATCACCGGAGTGCCGTCGGATTGCGGGTATTGGACCAACGCGCCCAAGCCTGAATACGAGCCGACGTTTTTCTACGACATCCCGGTTGTTTTCCACGTCATTCAAGATAGTTCGGGCGAGGGTTATTTGAGCGCCGCCACGATCCAGGATCAGATCGATGTGCTGAATGAAGATTTCCAAGCCATCGTCGGTTCGCCGGGGGAGCCGGGCAACAACGCGATGATTCGTTTCCATCTTGCCGACACCGATCCGCAGGGGAACGCGAGCACCGGAATCACGTATTCCACCAACGACAACTGGTACGACGACTCCGGCAACTACTGGGATCCGTTGTTGTTTTATTCACATCGCTACCTGAACATCTACACCAACGCGCCGCCATGTTGCTACGGTTACGTGGCGGACTTCCCGCAGACTGGAATTGTGGGAACGAATGAAGACCGCGTGGTGCTGTGGTGGGAAGCCGTCGGCAAACAGCCGACGAATGGTTGGCCGGGGAACATGGGCCGGACCGCTTCGCATGAAGTGGGGCACTACTTGGGTTTGTATCACACTTTCGATTCCGGTTGTGGTTCGGCGACAGATTGTTACGCCACCAGCGATTTGATCTGCGATACCAATCAACAAAAAAATCCAAGTTACGGTTGCCCGGGTTCGAAGTCTTCGTGCGGCAGTGAAGATCCTTTTCACAACTACATGGACTACACCGACGACGTCTGCCTGTGGGAATTTACCCCCGAGCAAGTCAACCGCATGCGCTGCATCCTTGAGCACTGGCGCCCGGACGTGTGGGATAACAATTCGCCTACGCTTTCCGTCACCAACCTAACCGCTGGCCAACAAGCGATGGTTGAAATCACCAACGCCACGCCGAATAACCAATGCCACTTCGCCTGGTCCATCCACGGCGGCGGCCCAACCTCCACCCCTTTCGGCGACGCCATGGTGACGCCGCCGTACACGGTTAACTTGCTGTCGACGGATGGTTCTGGTTACGCATACCACACCGCGAATGTTCCGATTGCTGCTGCTGGTGTGACGGTGTGGCTGCACGGCACTGATGTGGGAACGACGTCGATGCTGAATCCATTGGTGATGGTGGTTCAGTAGCGCTAGGCTAATTTTTCGATGAAATCGCCACTGCTTCTCCCCCTCATTCATCTCACCCTTTGCACCATTCTTGGAGCCGCGCAGGGCGATCCACCGTTGCCGCCGGAGCGCACTGGCTTGCTGTACCTTTCCGGCAATGCGCAAAATCAAATCAATGAATGTCTGCCCGACGGCACCGTGTTGCGTTCGATCACCAACGCCAGCATGTCTTCACCGCGCGGCGTCAACGTCGACGATTTTGGCAACTTGGTGGTGGTTTGCCAGGGGAGTGATCAGATTCAAGTCATTGATCTCAACGGTCAACTTTTGGGTGCAGTCACCCACCCCGATCTAACCGATGGCACCGGCATTGCGCGATCGGCAGACGGAAGCTGGTACGTCGGCAACTTTAGTCCGGGGCGCGTTTTAGAATTTGATGCGGATTGGAACTATCAATCGACGTTGACCGAATCAGGGATGAATGGAGTGAATTGTGTGTCCTTTGACTTTGCCGGGAACTTTGCCGTTTCCAGTGCATTCAGTAACAAGATTTATCTATTCGACGCCGCCCATCAACCGATCGGAACCGCGACCCACTCCAGCATCGGTTCGCCGATGTCCATCGCTATGGATTCAACCGGCAATCATTTCGTCTCGAACGGTTCGACCGGAGTGATCACTCAATTTGATTCGAGTTGGGCTTATGTCCGCCAGTTTGGATCCGGTGTATTAAACGCGCAGCAAGGAGTGGCGATCGATGAAAACGATCTTTTGACCATCACCAATTACAGCGGCGGGCTTGTTCATCGCTACGACAATCAAGGCAACCTACTCGGGTCGTT
This sequence comes from uncultured Planctomycetales bacterium, assembly GCA_964565175.1. Classification (GTDB taxonomy): domain Bacteria; phylum Planctomycetota; class UBA1135; order UBA1135; family UBA1135; genus JACNIZ01. Next base: position 7,515 of record CAZMDZ010000102.1, on the reverse strand, counting down.
CCCTGCCACTGGCTTAGTGCGCCCACGCAATTTGACTTGGCAGACTTCCAAGGTCCAACTCGCGCGTGAAGGCGGAGTGGCGTCGACGTTGGGGCGACCTCAGGTAGTGCTTGCGGTCAATGGATCCACGGGTGACGCGCATGGACGCATTCAAGTAGGAGCCAGTGATGCTCTCACGGTCCATCTAGACACATCATCCGCAGGCCCCAATCCAGCCCCATTTGTGTTGTACGCTTGGATCGGCGAATCCGGCCCGAACATGATCGAGGAAATCCCCCAAATCGACGGCTTGATCTGCGGCCCACTCGCCCCGCAAATGAACGTCGGCTACACCCTGGTGAACTCGATCGGTCTCACCAACCAACTCGGAACCGGCACTTTCCCAGCCGTCAACGCCCCAGCCGACGCCCTCTCGTTGCCGAACGGCCTGGGTGTGGTTGGAACTTTCACTCTGCAGGCCATCCTCGCCGACGACGCCGCCGCAACTGCACCGAAGACTCCCTACAGCGCAACCAATGCGCTAGTGATTCAGTTTCAATAATGAGTAATCAGTTTGCCTATTCGCTAGAAGAAAGCTAGTCCCCACTCGGCGGGAAAATCCTCTCAATGCTTTGCACGGAGAGGGCATCGGTGTCGGCATCGAGCGAATATTCCTCACCGTTGTAAACCACATACTTCTTTTTCAACGGAGCAACTGAGGTGTCAAAGTACTTCAGCCCCTTTAAAAAGGAACGGTGGAAAGTGCCAGCAGATTTGCACTCGACACCAACGAGCTCACGGTGCTCATCGAAAAGCAAATCGATTTCATGGCCGTGGTTATCTCTAAAGAAATACAGTCTTGGTTCACGGCCTTGATTAAACCGTGACTTGTACGCCTCAAGGCAAACCAAGCATTCGAATAGATGGCCAAGAAGTGGATCGCGAATGACTTGAGCCGTCTCTTCAATGCCCAGGAGGTAACAAAGAAGGCCGGTATCCGTGAAGTAGTACTTCGGAGACTTGACCACGCGCTTGCCAAAATTATTGAAGTATGGAGGCAAGCGGAAAACCACAAAAGACGCCTCCAGAATGGACAACCAAGCCTTAATCGTTTTGCCGCTAACACCGACGTCGCTCGCTAATGATTCATAATTAATCAGTTGGCCCACCCGCCCAGCGAGTAACTTCATAAATCGTTCAAAGGGTGCTGCTTCTTTTAAATGAATCAGCTGGCGAATGTCTCTTTCGACATAAGTTTGATAATAGTTGGAATAAGCAACCCGGGGGCGTTGATTTTGAGCATGAACGCGAGGCAGGAAACCATGGAAAATATATTCCTCTGCGGAATCGAACTCGATACCCACGCTGCGAAGTTCAGCAATGGATAGGGGCAAAAGGAAGAGGATTCCTGTGCGACCCGCAAGTGATTGAGAAACGGCAGCTCTCAACTCGAGCTGGTGGGAGCCGGTCAAGACAAAGAGGCCATTGCCTCCATTTTCATCCACAATGCCTTGCAGGTAGCTCAGCAAATGGGGAGCCCGCTGAATTTCGTCGAAGATCACCTGTAAGCCGCATTGCTTGAGGAAACTCTTCGGGTCGAGCTTCGCCAATTCCTGAGTTTCAGGGTCCTCCAGGGTGACGTAATGAAAGTCGGGTAATGCCTTGCGGGCGAGAGTGGTCTTGCCAGCCTGCCGCGGGCCAAGGACGGTGACTATGGGGAACTCCTTCAGTTGTTTGTGGAGCTCGCTCTCGAGTTGTCGTGGAATGAGGGACATGTCTACTCCGGCTATATCGGAATTCAATTCCGAAATTGTACAGTTTTTTGCCGAGAAATCCCTGCTATCTGGTGGCATCGGTACAATTCTCGGCAATGCGTGTGTTTGAATTGAGGGTGAACGGAGACGATGTGCAGGTGGCGGCACCTGCGCATTGGACGCTATTGGAGGTGCTGCGGTACAAAATGGGGCTGACCGGCTCCAAGCAGGGCTGTGACAAGGGCGATTGCGGCGCTTGCACGGTGCTGGTCGACGGCACCCCGGTGGTCGCTTGTTTGGTTTTGGCGGCGACGGTGGAGGAGAAGAAAATCCTTACGATTGAAGGACTTATGCCCGCTCACTTGGCGGCGGGTGGGTCTGGACCGGACCCAGTGCAAGACGCTTTTGACAAGGCTGGGGCCTTGCAGTGCGGCTTTTGCCAGCCCGGCATGATTCTGTCGGCGCGCGCGCTGCTGAATAAGAATTCGCAGCCCACTCAGCAGGACATCCAAGAGGCATTGGCCGGAAATCTTTGTCGCTGCACGGGGTACACACAAATTTTTGAGGGCGTGGTGAATGCCGCAGCTGCCGAAATGAAGGCGGACCCAGTCGGCGTCGGTGCAGCTGCAGATAGCGGCGAGTCCAGCTCGAATGGAGGTGGCGAATAATGGCTGCTCGCGACCAACACGGAGCGGACGCCCCGCACGATCAGGGTTTCCGCGTGGTCGGGCATGAGAATCGCAAGGTGGATGGCCTGGCCAAAGCCACCGGCGAAGCGGTTTACACCGACGACATTCAACTCCCCGGAATGCTTCATGCCAAGACGCTGCGCAGTCCGCATGCACACGCGCGGATTCTCAGCATCGACACTTCCAAAGCGGAAGCGCTGACCGGGGTCGTCGGCGTGTTGGTGGGGGCGGAGTTGCCGACTAAGTATGGGGTGATTCCTTGGACCCCCGACGAGACTGCGTTGGCGGTCGACAAGGTGCGGTTTATTGGCGATGAAGTTGCCGCCGTCGCTGCGGTCGATGAAGACACGGCTATCGACGCGCTGGAATTGATCGAGGTCGAATATGAAATCCTCGACGCCATTCTTGATCCACAGCAGGCATTGGTCACGCCCGAGCCGCCGATCCACGAGGACCGCAAACGGCGCAGCAACATATCGAAGCACGTTGAGTTGGAGTTCGGCGATGTCGACGGTCAGGTGGAAAGCGCGGATGTGGTCATCGAAAACGATTACCAATTCCACAGCACCACTCACGCCGCCATCGAACCGCACTGCGCGGTGGCGCAACCGAATTCCAACGGCCGGCTGACCGTTTGGTCGGCGACCCAAATCACGCACTACGTTCACCGCGCGCTGGCGTCGGTGTTGGAAATGGATCCGGTCAAGTTGCGGGTGATCCAACCATGTTTGGGCGGCGGCTTCGGCGGCAAGTCGGATCCGTTTGCATTGGAATTCATCGTCGCCGCATTGGCGCGCAAAACCGGACGTCCGGTCAAGATGCTGTGGACGCGTGAAGAAATCTTTTACGCCCACCGCGGTCGCCATGCCATGCAGATGCATTACCGCACCACCGCCAAAGCTGACGGCACCATCACCGGCGTCGATGCGAAAATCCTGATCGATGGCGGTAGTTACTCCAGCTTCGGTTTGGTCACGACTTACTACAGCGGTCAGCTGCTGACCGGACCATACGACTTCCCGAATTACCGTTTCGATAGCACCCGGGTGTTCACCAACAAACCACCGTGCGGACCCAAGCGCGGTCACGGTTCGGTGCAGCCGCGTTTTGCTTTTGAGGTGCAGTTGGATGAAGTCGCCGCTGAGTTGGGGATTGACCCGATTGAGATCCGGCGCAAGAATTTCCTCGGTGATCACACGACGACGGTGAACGGGCAGCGGGTGACGTCGAACGGATTTTTAATGTGTTTGGATGAGGTCGAGCGCGCCAGTGATTGGAAAAACCGTAAGGCGATGAAGGCTGCGGCACGCGAAGCCGGGGCGGCGAGCGGCAATGATTTTTCCGCCATCGGTGCGCTCGGGGCCGTCGAATTCGGTGGGATTCGCGGATTGGGTGTGGACGGATCAATGTACTTTTCCGGCACCAACTACCCGGTGTACCCGAACAAGATGCCGCAAGCTGGCGTGCAACTGAAGCTGGACCGCAGTGGTTTGGTGACGATCTTCACCGGCGGCAATGACATCGGCCAAGGGTCGAACTCGATGGTTGCGTACTGCGTCGCCGAAGAACTTGGCATTCGGCCGGAACACATCACTGTGGTTGCCGCCGACACCGACCTATGCCCGGTCGACCTTGGCGCATACTCCAGCCGCGTCACTTTCATGGTCGGCAACGCCGCCATCGACGGCGCGCGCAAGATACGCAAGAAAATCACCTCGGCAGTGGCCGAACACTGGCAAGTCGACGTCAAAGATGTGCGCCTAATGGACGGTCAAGTGATCGACCTCAGCGGCGAAGAACGCACGATGACGCACGTCGAAGCCTTCCACCTCACCGAAGAAAAATTCGACACCCTTGGCGAAACCGGTTCTTACAACACGCCAACTTTAGGCGGCGATTACCGCGGTGGCACCATCGGCGCGTCGCCAGCGTATTCGTTTACGGCGCACGCGGCGGACGTCAGCGTGGATACGGAAACGGGTGAAATCACCGTGCATAAGGTGTGGGTCGCCCACGATTGCGGCCGCGCGCTGAACCCGACGATTGTGCGCGGGCAGATGGAAGGCTCGACTTACATGGGCGCGGGGGAAGTGGTGCTGGAAAACCACGATCTCAATCGATTCGGCTTGCACGCCGGACCATCGCTGCTCGATTACCGCATTCCAACGACGTTGGACACGCCCGAACTCGAAGCGCTGATTGTCGAAAGCATCGACCCCGAAGGACCGTACGGGGCCAAAGAAGCGGGCGAAGGTCCGCTGCACTCAACCATTCCGGCGATTGCCAACGCCATCTACGACGCGGTTGGAATTCGCTTGCGCGAGTTACCGTTTTCACCGGCCAAAGTGCTGGCTGCGTTGCAGGAAAAACAGCAACCATCGGAAATGGCGGCCGCCAAAGTGGAGGAAGAAGCCTAATGCTGCGTCTACCTAAATTCGAAGTCTTGAAGCCCGAGACCGTCGACGAAGCGGTCGAGTTTGTGCATACCTTTGAAGGCGAAGCGCGCTACTTGGCAGGTGGCACCGACCTCAACCCAAACATGAAGCATCGGCTGTTCGAACCGGCGATCATCGTGGATTTGGGTGCAGTGGGGGAATTACGCGGAATTTCCATCGGTGACGACGGCGGCATGCGCATCGGCGCGATGACGACGTTAACGGAGGTGAATGAATCCGGTGACGTCGGCGCGAGTTTTCCGGCGCTGGCCGAAGCGGCTGGTTTGATCAGTGGACCACAACTGCGCAACATGGGCACGCTGGGCGGCAATGTCATGCTCGACACGCGCTGCCAGTGGTACAACCAAACTTATTTTTGGCGGAAGTCGCTGGGCTTTTGCATGAAGAAGGATGGCGAAAAGTGCCACGTGGTGGAGGGCGGATCCAAATGCGTGGCCGCCGCCTCCAACGACACTGCGCCGGTGTTGCTGACCCTCGGCGCTGAACTTGAATTCGCGTCGATGCCATCCGGCTTGCTTAGTGGTGGCGGAGCCGATCTCAACGACTTCACTGATGGCAGCGATTCCGGAAATGACCTCGCAGTCGAAATCAAACGCCGCCGCATCCCCATCGCCGAGCTCTACAAAGCCGACGGCATCTGGAACAAAAACATCGCGCCGACCGAACTGCTGGTCGCCATTCACATCCCCGCACCAACCGCCGGCCACCGCAGCACCTATCTCAAACTGCGCGACCGCGGATCGATCGACTTCCCGCTGTTTGGAATTGCCGTGCGCCTAGACGTCGACGACAACAACACCATCACCGACGCCTCCCTTTGCGCCATCGCTTTGCAAGCTCGTCCATGGCCACTGAAAAAAGCGACGTCGATGCTGATCGGCCAAGTTCTTGGTAGCGACGATTATCAACAATCCGTCGAAGCCGTGGCCGCCCTCGCCGCCAAGCAGTGCCGTCCGATGCCAAACATCCCCGGCGATCACGACTACCGTCACGCGATGGTGCCGGTGTTCACCCGTCGTGCGTTGCTAGCTTTGGCTAATTAGGGCCGCGGTCTACATCCACCGATTGTCCAACAATACGCACCATGCCCGACGCCACCACCGACCCAAACGAGCGCAATCTTGGCCCACAGCCGCTGACCGGTTTCATCGCCAAGCATGAGCTGCGGTCGCAAGATTTAGTCGCAGCGTCCAGCGAGCAGATCACTCACAAAATGGTGGTCCGTGCCTGCAAGGGGCGTCGGCTGACCAAGCGGGTGCAGTTGAAGATCCGTAACGCAATGAACGCGGCCAGCGGTGAGAGCTACTCGCTGGCGGATCTATTCAACTACCAATAAGCCGCCGGTCAGCGGCTAGAGCGCGGGCTGATGCCTTAAGCCAGCGCGTCATCGGCAACATAGTAGTGGGGATCTTCAATCACGTTGATCTCCACTAAGCTGCCAGCTTTGCTCAGCAGTTTTTGGCAGTCGGCGCTGAGGTGGCGCAGGTGCAGAACCTTGCCGCGCTTGAGATAGCGCTCGGCCAAGACTTCAATCGCTTCAATCGCCGAGTGATCGGCGACACGTGCGTTGGCGAACTCAACAATGACATCGTCTGGGTCGTTGTTGGCGTCAAACAGCTCGAGGAAGTTGGTGCTGCTGCCGAAGAAGAGCGGGCCGTTGATGGCGTAAATCTTGGAGCCATTTTCATCGACGCTGATTTGAGCGTGGATCAGCTTGGCGTGCTTCCAGGCAAAAACCAACGCTGAGACGATGACGCCGACGAACACAGCAACTGCCAAGTCGGTGGCTACTGTCACTGCCGAAACCAGCACGATCACAATCGCGTCGGAAGCCGGCACTTTGGAGAGTACTCGAATACTCGACCATTCAAAAGTACCCAGCACCACCATGAACATCACGCCGACCAGCGCCGCCACCGGCACCATTTCGATCAACGGCGAAGCCACCAACACAAAAGCTAGCAGCACCAACGCCGCCGTCACTCCCGACGTCCGCCCGCGTCCGCCCGAGTTGGTGTTGATCATGCTTTGACCAATCATCGCGCAGCCACCCATGCCGCCGAAGAATCCGCATGTCAGGTTGGCGGCACCTTGGGCAACACACTCCTTATTGCCGCGACCGCGGGTACCGGTCAGTTCATCGACCAGGGTCAAAGTCAGCAGCGACTCAATCAAACCAACCGCCGCCAAGATCACCGCATAAGGCAGGATGATCCACAGCGTCTCCAAGTTAAACGGCACCATTGGAATGGAGAACGTCGGCATACTGCCAGCGAGGGAGGCCTCTGGATTGCCGCTCATTGAGCGCAGGTAATCGACGATGGTTGGCGTATCGAGGGAGAGGCCGACCGCGATTGCGCTGACTCCAACGATGGCTACCAACGACGCCGGCACCGCTTTGGTCAACTTGGGCAGGAAGTGGATCACTGCCATTGTCGCCGCAACCAAACCCAGCATGAGGTACAGCTGAGATCCTTCCATCCACTGCAATTCGCCAGCAGCATCTTTGACTTTAAACTGACCGAGCTGGGCCAATTAGTTGACGATGGCGAGGCCGTTGACGAAGCCAAGCTTCACTGGGTGGGGCTCCTTGCGGATGAATTTTCCCTATTGGTACTCCCCAAAGTGGATTTGGAG
>CAZMDZ010000101.1:0-10837 GCA_964565175.1 uncultured Planctomycetales bacterium | reverse complement strand
GGCGCCGGGGCTGGCATGCCCAAAGCCTGCAGCACTAAACCGCGCGCTTCGAGGGCAAGCATGCGATTTCGATTCCGCAGTTGGGCCCAACCTCCTTCGACCAACTCTTCGACAAAATGAATCGCGGCGGGAATGCTGAGGATGGCGGTTGGGTCGATGGTTCCGGTCCAATCAAACTCGGTTAAAAAGCGGGATCGATCGCTACGGTTGGCGTTGGCGCCGTGACTGATGCAGGCTGGCCGCACTTCATCCTGCAACTCCGGCCGCACGTATAAAAACGCCGCGCCTTTGGGCGTATTCATCCATTTGTGGCAATTGCCGGTGAAGTAATCCGCGTGCATGTGGCGCAAATCCAAATCCAGCAATCCCGGTGAGTGGGCGCCGTCAATGAGCACGCGCACACCGAAATCACGCAGCTTGGGCACCAGTTCGGGCAGCGGCAGCACCAAAGCGGTGGAGCTGGTGACGTAATCGAGCAGCAAAATGCGCGTGTGCGAAGTCACCGCCGCCAATAATCGATCGACCACCGTTTCGACATGGTGGATCGGGAACGGCAACTCCACCACCACAACCTTGGCTTGACTGCGCTTGGCGACGTAATCCACCACATTGCGGCAAGCGTTGTACTCGTGGTCGGTGACCAGGATTTCGTCGCCGGGCTCGAGTTCCAACGAGCGCAGCACCGAATTCACCCCATAGGTGGCGTTGGGCACGAAAGCGAGGCGGTCGGCGTCGCACTGGACGAATTCAGCAAGTTCTTCACGAACTTGATCCAAGCGATTTTCTAGCTGGCGGCCGAGAAATTCGACCGGCCGCGCTTCCATTTGCTCACGTAGATGATTTTGGGCCTCTAAAACCGGCCGCGGACACGATCCGTACGAGCCGTGATTCAGAAAAACCACCTGCGGATCCAAGGGCCAGACGGAATCGTGGTTTTGCTGCATGACATACCACTCTATCGCCAACTATATTGAGGTAAATGGCCTTCTCCGCAGTACGTACCTTTCTGCTCGCTTTTATCGCGGGCGGCGCCGTCTCAGCTTGGGGCTACCACAAGCTCAATAACGACGAACTATTGGTGCAAAGGCTGCGAATTGAGGAACTTGAGAAGCAACAGAAGGTCCTTGAGCACCAAATCTTCTTCCTCAAAGAACGCCAGCGCGTCGCCCAAATCGAGGTGCTGGAACAGTTCCACGACCCCGAATCCCGCAGCGGCAAACGTACCAAGTTACGTTTTTGGGAGGTGGGCGAAGACGGCCAGGCCATCGGTGACGTCAGCGAATTCACCGTCGACGGCGATGTTCTTTACGTCGATGCTCAGGTAATCAAGTTCGATCCTGAATTCCTACAGGAGAACAAGCTTGAGCAAGGTTCCTCGCTGCTGACCTTCCGTCGGCTGTTCGGTGAGTTCCAAGCCCCGACCGACGGTTTCCCATTGGACCAGGGCAAGCAGCCTCCGCCAGCGTTTTCGATTGAAGACAACCGCGGCGGCGTCGCTGGGGAAGACTTTCACGCCGAGCTGTGGCGCAATTTCTGGGAGTACGCCAACCGCCCCGAAGTCATGCGCCGGATGGGTGTGCACGCGATGCACGGAGAAGCGCCCTACATTCAGTTGGCGCCAGCAGGCCGCTACCAAATTCAGCTACGCACGACGGATGGCCTCACCATCCGCGCCATGGATTGACGGGCTGAGGGCCTCGACCTTGACCGTTAAGTCGGCGCAGCATTGGACGTCGGACCAATTACGGTTTTCTAAGGGGCGCACAACGAGTCGGGAATTGGGCCGACCAACGCACACGAGCGGACTGGAAAAAAAGCAGTCGCTGCGGTTGCGTAACAAGATGCCCTGAGCCAAGCAGCCGAAATCTCCGGCGGCCTCCAGGCGAGCAAGATATTGACCGGGCTCCCTTGAATCGATCCGCTCCAAGATGAACTCCAAATAAACTGCGGGCCAGCCTTCTCTTTGCAGAAGGATGCCGCATCCACTTTGCGGAGTTCCAGTGCGGACAATACTTGCGTTGGTAAACTTAGGCACGGTTGGTGTCCCACAGTGAGAACGCTAAAAGCCACCTAAGTGCGTCACGAATAATGAGAGAAATCCTAAATTTTTCGATTCCGCTCCAGGTCTTTGCACAATTGCTCCACCATTACCTGGCTAGTTGCAAAGTTGGAAATACAGATCCTGATTGCTGAAGTGCCGTCGCTACGGCGGACGATTTCGAGCAATGTATTCGCTTTGTCACGAATGGAATCGACCCATGTCTGATACTGTCCGTATTGGTCGGATTCAGGATTGAAACCAGGATCAGTCACCAACAGGATCGGCAGCGAACTGGGGCGCTGCACCCGCCAATTTTTCTGCTGCAACAACGACTGCAGCAAATCCGCCATATTGCATTGATGCTGAATCAAATCCGCGTAGCCATCGGCGCCGACGTGAGCCAAAGTCACAAAAACCTTGAGGGCGTGAGCACTGTGCGTCAGTGGCCGCTGGTAGGTCGACGCGCCCTGCATTGCCTGCAAGGGTTGCGGGTGACGACAAAGAAATACGCCGCCGCTGCCGGCCACGGCGAAGGCGGTGCGCGTGTCCAAGGCAAGGGAGTCGGCGAAACGGAGGCCGTCGAACTCGTCCTGCATCGTCGGTCCAAAAATCCCAACGCCGCCCATGGTTGCGTCGACATGCAACCACATGCCTTGCACCCGGGTCAGCGCGGCGAGGCCCCGCGCGCACCTTGACGGTTGCCTGCGGTTGCCACGACCAAAAACGGAGTGTGATCTTGGCGGGCATCTTCAATGATCATCCGCCGCAGCGATTTGACGTCGAGCTGGCCGTTGGCCTCGCAGGGCACAAAGCGCAACGACTCCTCCCCTAGGCCAACGCTGATCACCTTCGGCAACCAGCGCTCTTGGCAGCCCTCGGCGACGTAAATCATGGGCCGCCCATCGATCTTGCGCAGCCCGCCCTGCGGGAATTCTGGGAAGCATTGACTTAGCCCGGCAACAATCGCGGTCTGATTGGCTTCGCGCTCGTCGGCGGTGAAAAACCCATGTCGTTGCTGGGGCTTGAGAGCAATGCGGTCACCAAGGAAGTCGACGCAATAGGCTTCAATTTCGGTAACCAGCGGCACCACGCGGTTTTCCCGCGGCAGCGCATCCCAAGCGTGGGCGAGGCTCTCGCCGAGCAAGCTGACCTGATGCAGATCGCCCGCCATCGACGAAAAATTGCCGCCGTGCCCCCCATGCGAAGGCCAACCTTGCAACAAGGTGGAGGTCAGCTCAAGCACTTGGTCAAGCGGCGCTTGATGGCCAAGATCAAAGTGTTCGGCCAAAAAGGAATGCACCTGCGCCGAACCTTGCTCGTCGGGCGCGACACGACTTTTACTCAGTTGCTCAGCCAGAGTTTGCATCTGCTGGCTGAGCCATTGGAATGGGCGCTGCATGAGAATCGCAACTGGTCCGCTGCGCAAAGGGCGCTGCGGCGCTGTTAGGGGCCAGATGATACCGGTTCGGTGGGCGCCGGTCCGTCCCAGGATGCACCGATACTGCGCGCCGCTTCCGACGTTTCCATTTGGCGTTGCTCGGCGAACCAATCCAGCTGATCTTGGCCGATCCGGCCTACACCGAAGTAGCAAGAATCTGGGTGGGCGAAGAAAAATCCACTGACCGAAGCGGCTGGCGACATCGACCAATTTGAGGTCAGCTCCATGCCGATGCGTTGCTCGGCTTCGAGCACCTCGAACAGGTCAGCCTTCAGTCGGTGGTCGGGACAGGCTGGGTAGCCTGGTGCTGGTCGGATTCCCGTATTGGAATCCCCAAAGATGCCGTGCAACCGCTCCGAAAAAGCCTCAGCAAGGCGGTCAGCCAAGGCCGCCGCGAGGATGGCGTGGAAGTCATCGTGATCGGCGCGGAATTCGGCGGTGAGTTCGTCTAGGCCGTGGCCGACAGTCAGCGCAAACATACCGATGTAGTCTGGAACGCCACTACTCTTCGGCGCGACAAAGTCTGCCAAGCTTCTACAACCTTGCTCGCCCCGGGCGTCGCGCTGTTGCCGCAGCATCGGGAAGCTCTTCCTCTCTTGAGTGCGGTCGGCGTCGCGGTAAACCTCGATGACGTCGCCGTTGGCATTGGCTGGGAAATGGCCGTAAACACACTCCGCACGCAGTAATTTTTGCGAAACAATCCGGTCCAACAACGCGCGCGCCTCGCCAAGCAAACGCCGAGCTTCATCCCCATGCTTTGGGTGATCGAGAATCCGCGGATAAACGCCGCGCAAATCCCAAACGTGGAAAAACGGCGTCCAATCGATGAAATCAACGAGTTCATCCAACGGGTAATCCAGCAATTCGTGCACCCCCAACTGCTTGGGTTCCGTCACCTTTTCAGCGTTAAACTCCAACTTGGGGCCGCGCTTGCGAGCTGTTTCTAATGGCAATAATTCGCGTTCCGCTTGGCGCTTTTCACGACGAATCCGCAACTTCTCTTGAGTCTCGGCGTTCTTGCGCACAAAGCTCTCGCTGCGTTCCGCACTCAGCAGCTCCTGCAATACGCCGACCGCGCGTGAGGCATCCGGCACGTAGACCACTGGGCTACTGATCCGCGGCGCAATGCGAACGGCGGTGTGCATCGCCGAGGTCGTGGCGCCGCCGATCAGCAAGGGTAAATGAACCCCAGTGCGATCCATCTCTTGTGCCACGTGCACCATTTCGTCGAGGCTTGGGGTAATCAAACCGCTCAAACCAATCGCCTGCGCTTTGTGTTCCTTCGCCGCTTTCAAAATATCGGCGGCCGAGACCATCACACCCAGGTCTACCACGTCAAAACCGTTGCAACCGAGGATCACGCTGACGATATTTTTGCCGATGTCATGAACGTCGCCCTTGACCGTGGCCAAAACGATTTTGCCACGACCGGCGGCGCCAACCATGCGGTCGACGACCAAGTGCGGATGCAACCATGCGACCGCCTGCTTCATCACCCGCGCACTTTTGACGACTTGCGGCAAGAACATTTGGCCACTGCCAAATAGATCGCCGACCTCGCTCATGCCGTTCATTAACGGTCCTTCGACGATAGCCAAAGCGTTGTCATACCTCTCCATCGCCTGCGGCAGGTCCTCTTCCAAATAGTTGGTGATGCCGTGCACAATTGCGTGCGACAAACGTTTCTCCAGCTCAAAACCACGCCAAGCCTGCTCCTCTTGTTCAGTTCGCGGCCCCTCCTGCTTCATGGTTTCCGCGTATTTTGACAGCCGTTCCGCGGCGTCAGGGCGGTGGTTGAGAATGACATCTTCGACCAACTCACGCAGTTCCAAATCGATGTTGTCATACACCGCTAACTGGCCAGCATTGACGATGCCCATGTCCAGCCCAGCCTCGACGGCGTGGTACAAAAACACCGAGTGCATCGCTTCGCGCACCTGATTCATGCCGCGGAACGAGAACGACAAGTTGCTGATGCCGCCGCTGGTCAAACTCCACGGGAAACGCTTTTTCAACTCACCGACGGATTCCAGGAACGATCGCGCGTAATCGTCGTGCTCTTCCATGCCGGTGGCAATGGCCAACACATTGAGGTCGTAAATCACCTCTTGATCGCGGAAGCCTAAGTCACGCAAAATTCGTCGCGACCGCGTGCAAATTTCCATTCGCCGCTCAATGTCAACCGCTTGGCCTTGCTCATCAAAAGCCATGACCACCACCGCAGCGCCATAACGTCGGGCCAAGGTCGCACGCCGACGAAACTCTTCTTCACCATCCTTGAGACTAATGGAATTGACGATGCAACGCCCTTGCACACAGCGCAGCCCAGTTTCGATCACTTCCCAACGCGAGGAATCGATCATCAGAGGCACCCGACAAATGTCTGGCTCACCGGCAATCAGATTCAGAAACTCCTGCATCGCGCCTTCAGAATCGAGCAGCGCCTCGTCCATACTGACATCAATGATCTGCGCTCCCGCCTCGACCTGCTGCCGCGCAACATCAAGCGCCTCTTCGTACTGACGTTCGCGAATCAAGCGCGCGAACTTGCGTGAACCAGCGACGTTGGTGCGCTCGCCGATGTTGACGAAGTTCATCTCCGGCCGCAGCACCAAGGCTTCCAAACCACTTAAACGCGGCAGGTAGTCGTAATCGGCTGGCATCCGCGGCTCACACTGCTCGACCGCTTTGGCCATCGCCGCAATGTGCTCTGGAGTTGTGCCGCAGCAACCGCCGACCAAGTTGACGAATCCTGCAGTAGCGAATTCGCGAATTTGCGCCGCCATTTGACCTGGGGTCAAGTCGTAGCCGCCAAGGTCATTGGGCAAACCAGCGTTCGGGTAGCAACTGACAAAACAATCCGCCATGCGGTGCAGCGCTTCGAGATAAGGGCGCATTTCGCCCGGACCCAAGGCGCAATTCAACCCCACCGCCAGCAAGGGAAGGTGAGAAACCGAAGCCCAGAAGCCTTCAATGGTCTGGCCTGAAAGAGTGCGGCCACTGGCGTCGGTAATCGTGCCCGAAACGACGATGGGCAAGCGCTCGTCTCGCTCCTCAAACAGTTGATCAACCGCGAACAATGCAGCCTTGGCGTTCAGGGTGTCGAACACGGTTTCGATGAACAGCACGTCGGCGCCACCGTCCATCAAGCCAGCAGCTTGCTCGTGATAAGCCTGCGCCAACTCCTCGAAGGTGACGTTGCGCGCTGCCGGATCGGCGACATCGGGAGAGATCGAAGCAGTGCGGTTGGTTGGCCCCATGCAGCCAGCCACATAGCGCGGCTTGCGCGGATCCCAATCGGTTACCTCATCGGCGACTTCACGCGCCAAGCTTGCCGCCGCCTTGTTGATTTCGTAAGCCTGATCCTCGACCTTAAAATCAGCCAGGCTAATGCGATTGGCGTTGAAAGTATTGGTGCTGACGATGTCCGAACCAGCCTGTAAGTAGCGGCGGTGAATGCCTTGGATCACCTTCGGCTGAGTCAGGCAGAGCAGATCGTTGTTGCCCTTTTGATCGCTGGTCGAAGCGGCGAACTCTTCGCCGCGAAATTGCTCTTCACTGAGTTTTTCGGCCTGGATCAAAGTGCCCATGGCACCGTCCAGCACCAAAATGCGCTGGAACAACAAATCGGTCAGCGGTGGGCGCATGCTTGCGTGTCTAGCGCTCATTGAAACTTCCTCGCGGTCTGGACCAACTCCATCGTGGCTTCAGTTTTATTAAATGGCGCGGCGATCTGGAAACCGTCGACGTGCCCGATCAATTTCTGCAAGATTTCGCCAGCAATCGCTAGCCCTTCTTCCGACGCCTTGCCAGCACCATCAGCCTGGCGCATGCGATCAACGATTTCATCCGGCACTTCCACACCGGGGACTTCGGCGGCCAGGAATTCAGCGTTGCGCAAACTTCGCAATGGCCACAAACCGGCCAGAATGGGCGGCCTGCCCTCCGGCAAAGTGGGAAGCAATTCCAAAAACGAATCCGCGTCGAAGACGGGTTGGGTGATGGCGTACTCCACCCCAGCTTTGATCTTCCATTCAAAGCGCGCATATTCTCGCTCTGGGTCGGTGGCGGTTTGATTTAACGCAGCACCAAAGCAGAAATGAGTTTGACCATTCAAATGGTTGCCGCCGACGTCCAATCCATGATTCAAATTGTCGACGATGTTGCACAAGCCAATCGAATCGACGTCAAAGACAGCGGTGACGTCGGGGTAATTGCCTTGGTAAGGTGGATCGCCGGTAATGATCAAAAGATTGGCCATGCCCAACGCCGCCGCCCCCATCAAATCGGACTGCATGCCCAGCAGGTTTCGGTCACGGCAGCAGATGTGGAGCAAGGTCTCCAAGCCGACTTCGCGTTCAATCAAGTGACCCGCCACCATGTTCGAAATCCGCGCCGACGCCCGCGGTCCGTCGGGCAGGTTGATCAGGTCGACACCCGCATCTTTTAACTGGCTAGCCGCCTTGAGCAAAGCTTTGGTGTCCGGCGTGCGCGGCGGCAACAACTCCACTGAAATTGGACATTTTTTCTCGGCCAGCAATCGACCGAAGTTGGAGCGTTCAGCCAAAGGTACCGGTATTTCCGGCCGCGCTTGTTGCTGCGACACATGGACCACCGGCCGCTCGCGATGCTGACTTCCCACCGCCCGAGCCGCCCGCGAAATCGCGCGAATGTGATCAGGGGTGGTGCCACAACAACCGCCCAGAATCTGGCCGCCCGCCTGCAAAAACCGACGAGCAAAGCGGGCGAAGTAATCAGGATTGTTTTCGTAAAAGACTCGCCCCTCATTTTCGCGGGGCAGACCTGCATTCGGTCGCGCCGAAATAGGCAAATTGCAAGTCTCAAGCATCTTGAGCGAGGCATCCAGCACCGCGCCGGGACCAGTGCTGCAATTGACCCCGATCGCATCGACACCCTCGGCTTCCAACAATTCGCACGCCTCTTCGGGATGGGTGCCCATCAGGGTCACACCGGCTCCAGTTACCGTGAAGTGGGCGAACAACGGCAAATCGCTCACTTCGCGCAGTCCACGCACCGCTTCAATCAACTCGTAAACATTCGAGAAGGTTTCCAAGGAAAAGCCGTCGATCACGCCCGAATCAAACGCCGCCGCCGACTCCTTGTAAGCCTGACGTGCCTCGATTCGCGCGACCCGACCATTCGGTTCAATCGCTACTCCAGTTGGACCCAGCGAGGCAATCACGTAGCGCTGATCGCCCGCCGCCTGACGCGCATTGTTGGATCCAGCCTCGGCGAACTCCTGCAGCCGTCGGCTTGCCCCATGGGCGCCTAGTCGATAGCGATTGAGACCAAAAGTATTGGTATGCACACCTTCGGCGCCCGCGTCGAGGAAAATGCGGTGGACCTCGGTCACGAGCTGGGCGCGGTCGACGTTCGCCTGCTCGAAGCACTCATTGAATGCAATGCCGCGCTCATTGAGCAGGGTGCCCATCGCGCCGTCTAGAACCAGCGGAGAGCTGGCCAATCGCTTTTTCAGCGTGGGTCGCGAGGTTTGGGCCTGTGGTGGTAGTGGTGAACTCATGGGCTCAAACGGGTACCAGACAGGCCTTAAGTACCATCAATCCGAGCTTTGCGCTGCGGCAGGTCTTGCCACCTTGGAGCCGATTCGCGAGCGAACCGTTTTGCACCAGGTTGGCCGAGTATCAAAGGGCCTGTCCCTCCACCCGTCGTTATGGTTGCTCACAAGATACCGTTTAGTTACCGCGATTGGGACAAAAACTTGCCACTTCGCAAGTAGTGCACCACGCCTTGCATCACCAAATCGTCTTCCATGATGAAAGTATGAAGGTTGGGGACCACCCAAAAATCCTCGGCTCCGGGCAGGCGGGCTTCCTCGACGCGGACCACGCCGTCGTCTTCTCCATCCAACAAGGGGTTGTAGCCTTTGCCGGGTTTGCGATTGCCAGCAACGATGCCGAACTTGCAACTTGGCAAGGGAATCCGCCTAGCTTCGTCGAGAGTGAGCTGCTGGCCAGCCTCGCCGGCGAACCACTGGAAAGGCAGAAAGTGCTGGAGGCTTTGCGCAATCGCCGATCCAGTGCTGGGCGGTGCGAGCATCACCAAGCGATGAACGCCAAGCGATTGCTGCCATTGGGATTCTGCGGCAAGGGTTGCCCGCGCCACCATGCCGCCCAAACTGTGGGTAACGAAAGAGACTGTCTTGATTCCTTCGTGGGCAGCGATTTGGTCGAGCAGTCCATTCAACTGCTCGACATGCTCGGCGATGGACCGCCGCGTACTTGGATAGCCGACATCCATCACCTCGTAGCCAGCTTGCTCCAAAGTCAGGTGCAACGCCCCCATCGAAGAACGCGAACGGCCTAAGCCATGCAACAAAACCACCAAGTGATCGCCTTCGAGTTTTAGATCCCGATCTTGTTTGGCTTGAAAGAGCGCATCCTCCACCGCCGGCCGACGTCCCCATGCTCGGCGCCGGTTTTCGGGATCGAGCAAGCGGCAATGACCCGTCCAGACGTTTTGCTGGACACGCCAACCGGCGTACCAATTGACGTCGGCCCACAGTTGGCGACCGCCCATGGTTGGGAACGGCAGGTTGGGATAGGTTTCCATTTGTCCGTGCTTTCCGCTGCTCTGGCACCCGGCCAGCAGCAGACTAGAAGTCCAGATGAAAACGCACAACAAAAACGTTCGCATCGCCATCGCCATAGCGTGTCACCCGGAAGAAATTTGATTGCAAGCGCAAGTGCGCCGAAAGGTACCAATTCAAAGCCAAACCGACGTTTTGCGCTTCGCCGCCAGCCACCGTTTGGTCATCTAAGTCTAATTGGGAATAGCGCAAACCCAATTCCCAAGCACCCCATCCATCGCTGCCGCTTGCAGGATTGGCGGAGTTGGATGGGTGATTCCCTAGGACAGGATGAGCCGGATTCGGTGGCGCGAAACTGGGGCGTGATAGCTTGTACTTGCGCGCCTCTCCAGTCAGAAAATGGCTCGCCTGCACATACCAGCCCACCATGTTCGGGGTATTGGCTCCTTGCTCAATGCGAGCGTATTCAATTTCGCTACTAAGCAAGCTAGAGCCGCGCTGCCAAGCCGCCTCAACCCCGAGCAGCATGATTTGGTCTGCTGATACCGAGCCGGTGTCGACCAAACTAGGGCCGATGACCGTGCCTGGATCGCCGTCGAACTGAATCAATCCGTTATCCGGATTGCGCACCGAAAACGAGCTGCCGACGTGCACCAATTGCTGGCTGGAGCGCATTACATAGGTGTGTCTTTTCGCTGGCACGCGTTGCCCTGTTCTGACCACCACGTTTGGCATTGTCGATACGTCTCATCTTCCCACACGGCTGCTGGTGAGGAAATGACGGTACGCA
>CAZMDZ010000100.1:0-10849 GCA_964565175.1 uncultured Planctomycetales bacterium | reverse complement strand
CATTACTACACCATGGAGCTGGTTCCTGGCGGTGACTTTGAAGGTCGCCTCAAGGAAGGACCGCTGCCATGGGAAGAAGCCGTTGGGGCAACTCGTGACTGTGCCGCCGCACTCGCTTACGCCGAAGAACACGGCCTGGTCCACCGTGACGTCAAGCCTGAAAACTTGATGATCGGTGCCGGCGGCTTGATGAAGTTGGCTGACCTTGGGCTTGCTGCGACTCGCAGCATGTTGGATAAAGAAGCGGCGGGTGGCACCCCCCACTTCATGGCGCCGGAAGCCGTCGGCAAAGGCCAGGCGCGGCACCAGTCGGACTTGTACTCCCTGGGTTGCACGCTTTATCGACTGCTGACCGGCCATACCGTTTTTGAAGGCAGTTCGGTCAAGGAAATCCTGCTTGCTCATCGCGATGAAGAAGCGCCCACTTTGAAGGAAGCTGGCGTCGAAGTCCCCCGCGAGCTTGATGATTTGCTGGCAGCTTTGCTGGCAAAGGATCCAGAGGATCGTCCGGAACACGCTTCTGAGGTGGTCGAAGATTTGGAAGCTATGCTCAGCCACCAAGGTGGATCGCGCAAAGCAATCCTGCTGGCAATCCCGATCCTCGCTTTTGGAGCATGGGGTGCGTTTCAGGCTTTTGGCCCTGGGTCTAATGGCAACGGCGAGCCTGAAGAAGTGGTCAAGTACGTCAACGTTGGCGCTGACGAAGGCACCCAAGCGGCGTTGTTGGCCGAAAAGGAAAAATCTAGTTTCTTCCAAGCAATGGCCGCCGCGGAAGGACCTGCTCGCACCGCCTCTCTGCAGGCTTTTCTGGCCGAATACCCAAGTGGTGCCCACGCCGAGCAAGCCACCGCAGAAGTTGCGCGCTTAGCGGAGCTGGCGGCTGCCGAAGCGATCGCCAACACTCCGTCGCCTGAAGAACAAGCGAGATTGGCGGCTTTAGAGGAAGCCAGTGGATTGGTGCGCAAGGCTTTGGATGATCGACTATTCGCCAAAGCGCGGAAATTGGTACGCAGCGGTGAGCTCGCCACCGAGACTGAAATGTTGACTTTGGCCGCTTTGGTGGACCAACGAGCCAATCAACAATTCTCCTCCTGGGAAAACGAGCATCAGCTGGCTCTGGATAGCGGAGACTGGGAACAAGCCGACGCCGTCCGCCTTGCCTTTGCTGCCAGCTTGGAGGGCGAAGCCCTGGTGGATTGGCAGGAGCGCTTGACTCAACTGGAGAATTCGGCCGTCGTTAGTCGCAACCAAGCCAATGCTGCCGCATTTACCGATCTACGGGTTTCCTTTCAATCGGAAGCGGGAAAACCCGTGCGCGATGCGGTTGGCAAATTGGAAATTCAGCGCGCTGGCGAGCAATGGAATCGTGCGGTTGAGAATTGCGGCCATGCTCAGCTGAAGGAACAGGCTGGGCAGCAGGCGCCCTTGTTTGAAGCGGCAGCTCGTGCTCGCCAATTGCTGCAAACAGCCGTTGGAACTGGGCTCACCCTGGTGGAAGCCGAAGCGGGTCGTAAAGCCAAGCTCTTGGACATGACGGCAGAAGGTTTGAAGATTGAAGTTCAAGTCAGCGGCAATCGCGAGCAGCGGGTGCAGCCTTGGAGCATGTATCTTCAACCCCAGCAATGGCAGCTGTTGGTCACGACTTTGGTGCCGGAGCAATCGACCTCGAGCGATTTGCATGCTTTGTTCTTGTTGGTGCTTTGGAATGACGTTGCCAATGGCTTCGAAGAGTTGGGGCAAAATTTCAACTCCGCTCAGGCTGGTCGCTTGATGGCGCGCTTGAAGCTTTGGCGCGAACTCGCTCCGACCACAATTGAAAGCGACGACGCTAGTTTGTTGTTGCTGCAAACCGGTATGGATTTATGCCAAGCGGTTTTGCACGAGGACGACTACCTCGCATTTAGCCGCCTGCAATCGCTGCAAAATCAATTCAGTTTGCTCACGGTTTGGGGTGGTGGCGGATTGAGCACTTGGGGTTTGGAACCATGACCCTTGCGCGATTGGTTGTGCTAGCCTCTGGCGGTGGTCGCACGCTGGAGAATCTAGAAGACCATATCCTGCAGAACCGGCTGCAAGCTCAAATCAAGCTGGTCATCGTCTCGGCCGAAGAACTCGGCGCAGTCACCCGGGCAAAGCGATTAGGCTTACCGTATTTGGTCATCGGGCGCCAGACCCATGCCGACTTGCAACAAAGGCGCCAAGCCATTCATGAAGCGATTGAAGCCGCGCAACCGGATTGGATCGTTCTGGCCGGATGGCTGCAGTTGCTGCCAATTCCGGCGCACTGGGAAGGCAAAGTTTTGAATATTCACCCTGCTTTGCTTCCGGCTTATGGCGGCAAAGGATTCTATGGTCACCACGTGCATGAAGCCGTCGCTCGCGACGGTCAGCAAGTCAGTGGCTGCACCGTGCACTTCGCCACCGATCAATACGACGAAGGGCCGGTATTGTTGCAAGAAGCGGTGCCCTTGCCAGATAACGCCACTCCAGATCAGATTGCTGACCTAGTTTTCGAAGCCGAAAAACGAGCTTATCCGGAAGCCTTGCAAGCGTTAATCTCCGGTCGCGCCCGTTGGCAAAACGGCGACGTCATTTGGTCCGCTTAGATCCAGCGCCGAACCGCGCTGTCACTTCCGTTCGATCAGCGTGGAACGTTATTCCGCAAAGTCCAGCACCTTGCGCCATTCTTCGTTCAGGTTTCGATCAGCGACGTAGTTTTGTCGACTTTCCAAGGTAGAGACGGCGCTACGACCGTCGCCAAGTACGCTGTAACGAAGTTGGACCGAGCCACGCATCACGGGTTTGCGCGCGGTTGAGAGCAGGATGCTATTGACGTTAGCGGCTGGATCCGGCTTGACTAATTCGGTGGTTTCGAGGATGGATAAGTAGCGAAGTAAAGTGGTCAACTTATTGCTCGCCGCCCGAGTCAACATTTTGCCTTGGGCATCTTTCCAGCCACCGCTCCCGCGCATCAACACATGCTCTTCGCCATCCATAAGCAGTCGCAGCGAGGAGATGTGATTGGGATCAAAAGCGACCAAGCGCTGACTGCGCATTTTGTCGATTTCCAACCGCAGGAAACGGATGTCGTCGACGCCTAAGGACATAAAGTAGCCGCGGTCCGGATCGTAAGCGAAGTTGCCGCTGATCCAAAAGGACTGCTCAACTGGTTGAGCTTCAGTGGCATGTCTGGAAATGACCAATTCACCAGCTTTTTTCAAAAAGGCTTCGACGTCGGCTGCTTGGCCGCGACTTTGCGGCATGGTGTTGGTCCGCGATCCAAGCAAACGCATCAAGGTTTGCACGCGCAACGGATCGACGGCGCCCTGAATCGGTTCGACTAGATGCCATTGATTGTCGTTGCGATGAATTACCCAACCGTCGCCATTTTTTGGCCGCCATTCCACCCGCTTGGTCAACTGCGGCCATTGCACCATGCTGTGGTCCCGCCAATGCAAAGGTTCGCGTTTGGTGAGCTCAAGGATTTGCGATGGGATTTGAATTAATTCGCCATTCAAATGGGCAAACCGATGGGTGCTATTCGGCACTTGGGCACCAATTTGCAGCCGTTCTTCGCTGCCATCCAAATACAACACTTCGACGTCATATTGAGGATCAGCAAGTCCCAAATCTGCGGCAGTGTGGCCGCGCCACTCGTCGGGCGCAGGCAACGCTTCGGTGTCGAACATCAAGTTGGCCAAAATTTGCGCGATACTGGATTCCGCCCGATCTTGATAGGGTTCCTCCATGAACCAAATCCCTTCTTCAGTAGGACGCAATTTGGTCATGCTGAAATCAACCGCCCGATGAAGAGTAATGCTTTTGAGTTGTGATGGGTCGCCTTGAAAGATGGTCGGCTTTTGATTGGCCACTGCAGAGCGGTTCAAGGCTCGCATTTCTTCCTCGTAAGCATCGACCTCTTCAACCTCAACGGCTGGTTGTGAGTTGACGTAGATCAACCCGCCAACTGCAGCAGCCATGAACAACACCAGGATCATCAGTTTTTGGGGATTCATGAGCGGCGTCTCCAGTACATCAGCAAGGCGAACAACAACGTAAAACCGGGGATCACAAGAATGGCCAAGTTTGTGATCCGTAACTGCACGTTCCGGGAAGGTCGAAACGGCAAGCTGTGCAAAGCGACCAAACCTCCTGGGGATTCATCTTGACCGATCAACCAGCGAACCGAGGCGCCTAAGAATTCGTGAATGCCGGGCAGATTGCGACCAGTCAAACTGATGGCACTGCCGAATAAAACGGTACGGCCTGCCAGGGCCGGGTCATCGCCCTCCCAAAGTTCGGCGGCGGCGGAAACGTTTATGATCCCCTGTTTCTCTCCCGGCCCAGGAGCAAAATCCTGATCCAAATCGACCCACGCTTTGGCCCCACTTCGGGCAAGGGAAACGCGGCTGTAATCGTTGCTTCCACCTTGCAATTTCAGCGGCCGAATGGCGACGATTCCTTGTGGTCGGCCGGATTCGGAGAGGCGTCGAGTGGCGGTGTGTTGGCCGCTGAATTGGTGGTCTTCCAACTCAAGGGTCGCGACCGCACTAGTCCCGGCATAAACGCGGTATTCTGGCCTAGCCTCGCAAACTCTACCGGCGCCGAATTGGATGCCGCGACCGCCCAACCATTGATTCCAATCTCCGACAACGTTGGCCGGAGCGCTGGGACCAAGGGCGAGGAAGACTGGCTTGCCTAGCTCTAGCCATTGACGAGCCGCGTCGGCGTCGGCACTAAGGAAGGGCTTTTGTTGGCCTGGAACGACGAGCAGGTCGAGATCTTGTTGGGCAGCTTCCGCAGGGCCTTCGACGACAACTGGGTCCAGCCCCTCGGATTGCAGCAAACGCAAAAAAGGCGCCAGCCCCTGCTCGCGATCCATGTACGGCTGACCGTAACCCGAGACCACGCCAGCGCGCAAAATTTTGCCCGACGCCAGGCGTACGGCGGCATCTCCTAATGCGGAGTCAATTCGCTCTTGTACCAACCGCGCCGGGGCGCCATCGGGTGACGGTGGAATGGTGGCGAAAAGTTCATCGAAGAGGAACTTCCGTCGTTGTCCGTTGGGAGTTTCAATTGCGAGTACTTCCAGCGGTTGGCGCTCCAGGTCGGCCACCATCGCTTCGATTTCGACCGGACTCGAGAACTCTTCGAGGACGGTGATTTCCAAATTCCCGCGGGAGCGAATGCGGGCATCTTCGAGCAAGACTCGGAGGCGACCATAGGCTTGCGGATAAACCTGGGCGCCGTTTTGGCTGAGCAGACGGTTTTCTTTAAACAGCAGGAAGGCGACTGCGCGACTGCCTTCGGGCAAGGAAGCCAGGGCGTCGGCCGTGCGTTCGCTGAGGCCTGCTTGACCTTGTTGCGTGAGGTCCCAACGACTGCGAAATTGCGGCTTAGACAGAGTGTGCAAGATCAGCAGGATGATCGCCACCCCCGCCATGGCGGTGACGGTGGTGAGCAGTCCAAGCTTGAAGCGTCGGTTGAAGATCATGGCACCCACCTCCGCGAAACCAACCGTACCCAAGTGAGGAACAAAAACAGCACCACCAACAGTGGGAAAAACGACAGTGCATAGCTGTCGACCAAACCAACGCTAAAACCGCGGTCGAGCATGTTGGGAATGTTCATGGCGTGGGCTAAGCCACCGCTTTGCCCGGTTCGCGGCGCCAACAAAACTGGCAGGAAAAGCAACATGAAGTTCAAAGCTGCGCCACCGCCAGCGGCTAAGACTAGATTGCCGGTCCAAGCTGAAGCCCATAGGCCGGTTGCGAGGAACAGCAAACTGACCAAAATGGCACCGCTGAAGCCTGCCAAAATGCGCGGCCAATCCAGCACGCCGCCGTTCATTTCAAGGATAAGGAACAGCAGCAAAACCCCGCTCCAGAACACCAGGAAAAACAGACAGGCGGCGAGGTACTTGGCTAAAACTACGGCGAAGTCGCTGATCGGCGCGGTCAGCAGCGGCTCCAATGTGCCCAGGCGTCGTTCTTCGGCGAACAAGCGCAAAGTAAGCAGCGGCGGGAAGGCTGGTAGCAGTAACCACAGCAGCAAGCCTGAGCCGAACATGTACTGCGGCAGCTGATTGAGGTCCGATCGAACCTCGGGGCCCGACAGCAAGTAGGCGAAAAACAGGCCGTTTAGCAGGAACCAAAATCCCAGCAAAACATAAACAAAGGGCGAGACCAACATCGAGTAGATCTCGCGGCCGAGCAGGGCGCGGAAGGCTCTCATTCCGCGACCTCCGCTGGAGGCACCGACGCCTTGACATCGGCCCCGTCGGTCATGGTGCGGAACAACTCATCTAGCGACGGTGCGAGGGTGCGGAATTCGGCGACCGGCTCTTGGCGGGAAGCCAACCACTGAAACAGGGCATGACGGCTTTCGGCCGAGGCTGGTTGAAGCTCAAAAAGGCTGCCGTGACGTTTGAGGCTGGTGGCTTCAGCGGCAGAAAGATGCTGTTGAAGCGCGACCTCGAGCGCCAAGGCATCGGCCTCAGTGCGGAATTGCACAGGAGCCTGCTCTGCCGCACGCTTGCCAAGGGCTTGCACGGTGCCGTCGGCTTGGGCGCGGCCGCGGTGGATGATTAGCACCCGATGGGCAATTTCCTCGACCTCGGGCAGGACGTGCGAGCTAAACAGGACGGCTTTGCCCTCTTCGGCTAAGCGTTGAAGAAAGCGGCGCAGGTCGTGGCGTTGCAGCGGATCCAGGCCGCCGAAGGGCTCGTCGAGCAGGAGCGCTGGCGGGTCGGCGATGAGCACGTCGGCCAAACCCACCCGTTGCTTGAAGCCTTTCGATAGGGCCGAGAATGACTGGCGAAGACGATCGGTCAGCCCAAGCGCGGCAGCAAGTTCTTGAGTGCGCTGCTTGGCTTGGGCGGCACTCAATCCTTTGAGTTTGGCCCTAAAACGCAAATATTCGCCGACGCGCAGTTCCGGCGCGGCGACGAAATTTTCGGGCAAGTAACCAATCGAGCGACGTGCGGCCAGCGAGTGCTGGGTTAAATCCAGGCCGTTCACCCGCGCCGACCCGGAAGTCGGCGGCAGAAAACCGCTGAGGATGCGCAGAGTCGTGCTTTTGCCTGCCCCATTCGGGCCCAGGAATCCGAGGATTTCCCCGGGCTGGACCCGAAAGGTCAGGTCGTCGACGGCAAGAATGCGTCCGTAACGTTTGGTGAGGTGATCGGCTTGGATCATCAGTCGGTAAGCGGGTGAGGCACCCCGCCACTGGCTGACAGGTTACTCCTTCACCTCGTAGTCCGCATCAACCACTGTGCCATCGTCTTCCGACGCGGCTTCGGCTTGGCCAGATCCGCCCGGACCTCCCGGGCCACCTGGACCCGGTGCGCCTGCACCGACGGTTTGCGAACTCGCTGCGTAAAGCTTTTCACCGAGCTTGGTCATGGTTTCCTGAAGCTCCTCGGACAGGCTCTCGACCTGACTCAGGTCTTCGCCCTTGAGGACTTCTTCCAGCGCCGAAGCCTTGCTTTCAATCGACTCCTTATCGTCGTCTTCCAGCTTGTCTTCGTGCTCCTTCACCAACTTGCGGGCTTGGTGGACCAGTTGATCAGCTTGGTTGCGCTTTTCCGCGACATCCTTGGCCTTTTCATCCTGCTCCTTGAAGCGCTCAGCTTCTTCCTTCATGCGCTCGATATCGTCATCCGAGATACCCGAGCCTTGCTCGATGCGCACCTTGTGCTCCTTACCAGAAGCTTGATCGGTGGCGCGTACGTGAAGAATGCCGTCAGCATCGATGTCGAACTCGACCTCGATCTGCGGCACCCCACGCGGGGCCGACGGAATGCCGTCGAGCTTGAAGGTGGACAGCAAACGGTTGTCGTTGGCCATCGAACGCTCACCCTGGAACACTTTGACGTCCACCGCTGGCTGGTTATCGGCAGCCGTGGTGAAAGTCTCCTTCTTCGAGGAAGGAATGGTGGAGTTGCGCGGGATCATGACCGTCATCACGCCACCATAAGTTTCGATGCCCAAGGACAGGGGGGTGACGTCAAGCAGGACCAAGTCGCTCTCCAAGTCGCCAGACAACTGAGCTCCTTGGATTGCGGCGCCCATCGAAACCACCTCATCCGGGTTCACCGACTTGTTGGCTTCCTTGCCGAACACCTCTTGCACGATGTCCTGAACCTTAGGGATCCGGGTCGAACCACCCACCAGGATCACTTCGTTGACGTCGGAAGCTTTCAAGCCGGCATCGCGCAGCGCA
Source organism: uncultured Planctomycetales bacterium (assembly GCA_964565175.1). Classification (GTDB taxonomy): domain Bacteria; phylum Planctomycetota; class UBA1135; order UBA1135; family UBA1135; genus JACNIZ01. Next base: position 2,626 of record CAZMDZ010000100.1, on the reverse strand, counting down.
TTCACGCAAGGCACCTTGGTGCGCTCGAACAGATCCGAGCACAGCGCCTCGAATTTAGCGCGCGACAAAGTCTGCATCAGGTGCTTAGGACCGGATGCGTCGGCGGTGATGAACGGCAGGTTAATTTGCGTTTCATTGCCGGACGACAGCTCGCACTTTGCCTTTTCACAGGCTTCTTTTAAGCGCTGCAGCGCCATTGGATCTTGACGCAGGTCAATGCCGTTTTCGTTTTGGAACTCTGCGGCTACCCAATCAATCAAGCTCTTGTCGAAGTCGTCACCACCGAGGTGAGTGTCGCCGTTGGTGGCCAAAACTTCGAACACGCCTTCGCCGATATCCAAGATCGAGATATCGAAAGTACCGCCACCCAAGTCGAAGACAGCGATGCGGCCGGACTTATCTTTGTCCATGCCGTAAGCCAACGCCGCAGCAGTTGGCTCGTTGATGATGCGCTTGACTTCAAGGCCTGCAACCTTGCCAGCGTCTTTGGTCGCCTGGCGCTGCGAGTCATTAAAGTAAGCTGGCACCGTGATCACCGCTTCGGTGACCTTGTCGCCCAGGTAGTCCTCGGCGCATTCCTTCAGGTAAGCCAACACGTACGAAGAAATCTCCGGCGGCGTGAAGCTCTGGTCGCCGATCTTAATCTTGACCAGTTCCTTCGGCGCGCCTTCGACAGCGTACGGCACCATGCGCTCTTCGGAGCTAACCTCCTCGTGGCGGCGGCCCATAAACCGCTTAACCGAAAACACGGTGTTGGTTGGATTGGTAACCGCTTGGCGCTTGGCCGGACCGCCGACCAAACGTTGGCCGTTGTCCTGGAATGCCACGACCGAAGGCGTGGTGCGGTTGCCTTCTTTGTTTGGGATGACCTTCGCTTCGCCGCCTTCCAAAACGGCGACTACGCTATTGGTGGTACCCAAGTCGATTCCGATGATTTTGCCCATTTTTACTATTGCCATTTGGCAACTGTAATTTGGCAAACCCTGTGCCATCCCGATGCCAGGGGTTTTGCTGCCGATTTGGCAGAAATGGCGGTTTCTCGACCTCCAAATTGGCTTGCCGCCCTGCCGACGTGGCCGGGTTTGCGCCTTTTAGGAGGTCGCCAGCCGCAACCGCTTAACCGCGGTCACCCAGATCATATTCCTTGATCTTTCGATACAAGGTGCGTTCGCCTATCCCCAGCTTTTCCGCCACCTTCTGACGGTTTCCACCGAGCGCATCCAGCGTTTCGGCGATCAAGTCGCGCTCCACTTCGCTGAGGCTTTTGCCCACCAGCTGGTAGCCCATATCCACCACTTCCAACACCGGCGTATCGCCAGGAGGGCCCATATGGCCAGACCCCGGCGGCAGGATTTGCCCTTGCCCAGCGGGGATGACCTGGCCTTGCCCTGGAGGGATCACTTGCCCTTGGCCAGCTGGCATCGCAGGTTGAATCAGATCCTGAGCGCCCTCGGCAGGTAACGGCAAGGCGGTTTGCACCACTCCAGCCACCTGGCGTAAGAAGATCGGCAAATCCTCCATCCCCAACACTCCATCACGGTCTAGCACCACCATCGTTTCGATGGCATTGCGCAACTCACGCACGTTGCCTGGCCAGTGATAGCCGCGGAAGTAAGCCAAAACATCTTCGTGCACGCGGTCGACTTGCTTTTGATGCTTTTCCGAAAATTGTCGACGGAAATGGTCGGTCAGCAAGGCAAAGTCTTCCAGTCGCTCGCGCAAAGTCGGCAACAGCATCGTCACCACGGCCAAGCGGTAATACAAGTCCCGACGGAATTTGCCAGCCTCGACTCGCTCCAGCAGGTTTTGATTGGTGGCGGCAACGATGCGGACATCCACCTTGACCGGCTCGTTGGCCCCCACCGGAGTAACTTCGCCTTCTTCCAAAACCCGCAGCAACTTGGCCTGGGTCGAGATGGGCATGTCGCCAATCTCATCTAAAAACAGGGTGCCGCCATCCGCAAATTGGAACTTGCCTTCTTTGGCTGTGTTGGCTCCCGTGAACGCACCTTTGATGTGACCGAATAATTCCGATTCGATCAGCGTATCGGTCATCGCCGCACAATTGATCGCGACAAAACGACGATTGTTGCGCGGGGACAATCGATGGCAAGCGCGGGCAAATAATTCTTTGCCTGTGCCCGACTCTCCGAGCAGTAAGACGGTGGCGTCGGTGGGGCCTGCTTGGCGAACCAAGTCGAAAACGTAACGCACCTTGGGCGAGTTGCCGATGATGCCTTCGAGCCCGAATCGAGTATCCAACTCGGCGCGCAAGGCTTGATTGTCGGCAGCCAAAGCGCGTTTTTCGACTTCGCGGGCGACGCGGGTCCGCAATTCCGCCAAGTTGACTGGCTTGGTCAAATAGTCGGCAGCGCCTTCGCGCATAGCGCGCACCGCAGTCTCGATCGAGCCGTGACCGGTGATCAAGAAAACCGAAAGATCCGGCAGCATGCGCCGCGCCTCGCGCAGCAATTCCAAGCCATCGCGGTCGCCGAGCATCAGGTCGGTGAGCACCAGATCGAACTGACGTGCACGCAAGCGATCCAACGCCGAGTTGGTGTCCGTCGCAAATTCAACTTCGTAGCCCTCTACCTCGAGCGCCATTTGCAGCGCTTCAGCATGAGCG
>CAZMDZ010000099.1:9640-10936 GCA_964565175.1 uncultured Planctomycetales bacterium | reverse complement strand
CGGCTTCCCCAGAAAAACGATATGCCACCAGCAATGCTAAAGATGTGGACGAGCAGATGGCTCACGCCGAAGACAACCCGTCGATTGGGCTGTTGCTGGTCAGGGAAAAGGACCAGCTTGTGGTGGAATATGCGCTGGGCGGAACTCGAAAACCGATGGGTGTTGCGCAATGGCAGCGGGAACTCACCAAGTCGTTGCCGGAGGGAATGAAAGCAAGTCTGCCAACCGTGGAGGAGATTGAAGAGGAATTGGGAGGATCTGATATGAGCTGACGTGATCTGAACTGAACTGCAAAACGTCAAGTACAACCCCACAGTGGGCTTGATCAGTCAGCACTGGAAAGCGCTATCGCGGATCCAGCCGGGATGACGACGGCGGTGCGCTTGGCTTCGGGGCCTTCGGGAGTGAAGCGTACTAACCAGTAATCCCCTTGGGGGTAGTGATGGGTGGTCCACTTAGAGGATGTGGATTCCGTCAGCTTGGGAAGTGGGAAGCTGAGCTGGAATTGAGGGATAAGTTGCACGCTTGGGGCATCGGTGGCGGTTTCGATTTCGATTTTGCCAGATAAGGCCCGCAGGGTGACGGTGGTTTTAGATAGGGATTGTTGACCGAGTTGGATTCGCTCGGGGAAGTAGCCGGGGCTGTGGAGCTCGACGGCGCTGCCGAGGAAGTCGGCAGGTAGTTTGGCGGTGCCGCTGTCATTGGCCCGCCAGGAACGGTGGCTTTGCTGAGCAAAGATTAGGGCACTTGCAATGGGCTGTTGCTTGAGGTTTTGGATTTGGATTGTGTGCGGATGAGTGCCGGTGCTAGTAGAGAGAGATTGCTGAGATTGAGTGACGGATATGGGAGTGATTGGGCCGACGGAACTTGGGCCTTGGAACTGCAAATAAAGTGGGCAGCCTGGGGATGCGGTTAGGTTGAATGCGGAAGTTCCAGCTGCGAAGGCGGCAAGCTCTTGGTGCTTGGGGCCTAGGACTTTGATTAATCCAGATTGGCTTGGTTCAAGCTTGATCGTGGAAGCGGATAAACCTGCGGCACTGAACTCGGCCGTATCTTGCATTGCGGCAAGTTGATTGTGCATCACATACAAATCCACCCCCCCACCAGAGCCTATGCCGCCATCGATGACCCAAGCCATCGCGTCCTGATTGGGTTGCGGCATCGTCGTTGACCAATCGCGATCGAATCCAGCGCGGAATAATTTGCCGCCCTCTTGCATCCACAGTTGCGGCCGACGCCATTCGCCAGCTGCCAACCTCACGACTAGTGTTCCGGATTCTGGATAGCGGAGGTCCA
>CAZMDZ010000099.1:0-9630 GCA_964565175.1 uncultured Planctomycetales bacterium | reverse complement strand
GCCTCAGTGAATCGCAGCGCATGTTCCGACGCTGGCAGCCAACTGGCGCTTCCATCGGAAGGTTCCACTCGCACCCAATAAGCACCAGGGCTTAAGCGGGTGAAGGAAAAGGCTCCATTGGAATCGGATCGGACTGTGCGTAGAACTTGGCCGGAGGTACCAAGCAAGCTGACCAGGCTGTTGCGGATTGGGAAATCGGCGTCGGTTTGAACCACACCGACTACGGCGCAGTCGGCAGACCATGGAAGGATGCCTAGATCTACTGGCAAGTCGCTAGCATTGAAGGTACCCAACGACATGGTGCCGCGCTGATTGGAACGCAGTTCAACACTTGCCGGCACGAAGGGAAGCGCTAGGGCGTTGGCCCCTTCGGTTGCATCCGCCAGCAAGACGTCGACGGAACCGCGGCCGACTGCGAAGGATTGGATTTGTTCTTCGGGTAACAATTCAAGTTTAAAACTCAAAGTCAATCCACTTGCAACGCTGCCAGCGGACAGCTCTTGAAGATCCGGCCAATCGCCAACACCACTAGGAATTTCAATCGTGGCTGCAGCAACAGCTTGACCATTCACCGTCGTCTGCAGAACGCCTGTGCCGGTCGGCAACCACGGTGACTGAATTTGATCCGTCCAAGTAAAGGTTTGCTCGCCTGGATCCATCATCAACACAAAAGAATATTCCACATCTCGGACTTCCTGCCCCGGCAACTTGCGCAAAGCGCCAATGCCATCCACCTTCACGGTTAAGACTTCAGCGGAACTTTCGGGGGCGTGAATAAGCATCGTCCGCAACTTTGCGCCCGCGCTGTATAGCTTCATCCAATAAGCAGCCCCTGGCTTATGCAGAGCCAAGGTCTGCAACTCGCCGTCGGCAGTAGTGGTGTGAGTGATCGGTACCCACTCATGGTCGCTGATTTCAAAATCGACCGCCAAATCACCAAGCGGTTGGCCGTCGGGGCCGACCAACTTCATGTTCATGACAATCGCCGGCTCCAAGCGTATATCAAACTCATAGGTCTTGCCCGGCCGCGGCGCGCGCAGCGGTTCAACCACCATTTCATAACCCTGCTTGAAAAATGCCATCGACAAGTCCTCGCCGGTGCAACTTACCTTCTCAATATCCACACGACCATCCTCCTCCGTCGCCATCGAGCCCGAGTCACTGCGCTGGCCAGTTTCGTCTTGACGGAAGGCCACCATGAACACACCCGGGATCGGCTCGCCTTCTTGGTCGCGCACAGTCGCAATCACTCGGCAGGAATTGGTGGCTTGCAATTCCAGCAAGCCCGATGGCGTAACCATGTCCTCGGCAATGGTGCCGATGTCATCCATCCCAATCACGCGCACTTGCACCGGGTGGTCGGGGACCGATGCAAAAGTTGTGATTCCTTCCGCATTGGTGTGCTGATGAATTTCAATCGTACGCCGCTCTAGCCGATAACGCCAACTTGCCGAATTGTATTTTTTATCCGCACCATGGGCTTGCAACTGCACCTTGGCCTGGGAGATCGCACTCCCATCCACCTTCAATACTTTGACTGAAAAAGGTGCGCACGGTTCTAGCTCCAAGGTCTCGGGCAACTCCTCCAAATCCAAATGCCATTGCTGAATCCGGTAGCCGTCGACTTCCGCCCATAAAAAACTGGGGTCTTCAGTCGGCTGCTGAAATTGCAGCTCGCCATTCACAATTTCAATCTGCTGCAAATCACCAAGTTCAAAAATCGTGCGCGGGCCCAGCGTCAGATCGGTCTTCAATCGATGAAGCAATTCGTCACTGACAGTAATCAAAAATGCGGTTCCATTCAGCGGCTGATCTTCCGCGCCGACGACGCTTTTTGAAATCAGCTTCTGCATTGCAGAGGTCCGCTCGGCGTCCTCGATCGATGGACTTGAACTTGAGTCGGCCTCATCTCCTTCACCAGGCGAACTTGCGTCCGCAGCAATGACTTCCTCCGTTACCTCACCAGAATCCACCTCCGCCGGAACCTCTGCCCCATCGGGCCATAAAAAAACCCCTGCCAAAACTGCAAGCAGCAAAACAAGGGAAGCCGTCGCCCGGGGGGATGTGCGCATTGGGGGGAGTTCATAAGCCGCCGCGCCACCAATCATGACATGCTAGCGATTTGTTAGCTTGACAATATCAAAGCACACTCACTTTGCCAAGCAGTGCCCTCACCCTGCCTGAAAGCCATTGAAGCCTGGTGGCCCTAACCCTCCGTCAGCGTCCGCAGCATTTCCTTCTCGCGGCGGAGGAATACTCGACCTTGGGCGTTGAGCGTGCGGCGGTAGATCAGGAATACGCTGAGCAAAACGACTGCTTGCAAGACCAAATAGATCGGCGCCCCATCCAACAGAGATCTACGCTGCATCCAAACTTCCGCCCACCATGGAAGCAGCAGCGGTGACAAAGAAATGGGTACCAGCAGCAGACTGAGAATTTGAAGCAGCACGGTTTTGAATTTGGCGTTGGCGGCTTGCATTCCGATCTCCTTTAAGCGGATCGGTGCCAGGATTGAAATTTGATTGCCGATCAAACACATCATGAAAAACGCCGACGCCATTTGCAGCAGTGCGCCCAGGAAGTATTGCAGGCCGAGTTCGGCGAAGAATTGCAGAATCAATAATCCGGTAATGCCAATTGGGATCGCGATTGGCACCAACGCGAGATTTTTACCAAGCAAAATTTGTCGGCGTGGGATCGGCGACAGCAAATAGGAACGCACGCCGTCGCGGTCGAGGCCGAATTGATTCTGCATCAACTGCTGAATGCTGACCAAACCCATGACCACTGCGCCCAGACTCATCAACGGCGCCATCGAATGAGAGCTGGCTAGGTTGGAGTTGCTGGCCAGCATGAATGCGTAAAGCCCAAGCAGAATAATTGGACTGAGCAGCATCATTTTGCCCTCTGGAGCCCGCAACAGGGATTGCCATGATGCCGTGGCCACAGCCGAAGTTTGATCATTAATGAAGGGAAGTTTTCGTTCAACAAACAAAGGTTTGGCGGCTCCCGATTGAGCGGGGTGAGTGGTTGCTGCCGCGGGTTGGGCAGAAGAAGGCACAGCTTCTGCAGTTAGCGCGGCCGCTTTTTCGCCATCGCTGCTGCTGGATGGACCCCCTTGCACCACCGCTTGCACCGTTTTGCGATAGGACCGGCGCAGGCTTAACCCGGCGATGCCAAACATGCCGAATGCACACAACAAACCCGCCCACCAACGTCCGGCGAAGGTGGCGGTCATGCCATAAGGCAACCACCCGAGCGGCACGATGGCGCTGCCGGTGGCGATGTAGCCAAAGATCCTTTGCTCAAGGGCTTCATCTTGGGCTTGGATCTCCTCAAGTTGCGTCTGCGCTTCCAGTTTTTCTTGCTCGTCTTCGGCGTAGTTGGATTTCCAGCGCAGTTCGGAGCGCAACTCTTGCGCTTCGCGAACGCCGCCGCGAGTGGAGAGGCTGATGATGTTTGGCGTTTGGATCAGCAGCACCAGCAAAAAGGTGATGCCCATGACCACAGTGCGGCCCTTGCGTTTGTCTTCCATCAACCTCGCCAACCACCCGCGCAATTGATAAGTCAGCGCGGTGATCATGGCAAAAAAACCGATCACCAGCGGCAAGCCAATGAGCATCGCCGGGCCATGCACGACGACAAAAGCTAACCACAATCCAATCATCGGCGGCAAGAACAGCAGCATGCTGAGGCTGACAAAGGAACCGAGATAGTTGTATGTGAAAACCCAGTTCAGCGAGATCGGCAGGTGCAGTAAATTTTGGAACGACATCGAGTCGGAGCGCTTGAGCTCCATGGTCAAGCCGATCAGCCAAAAGAAGAAAAAGCCCAGCGCCAGCCCTAGCCAAAGGACCAACACCAACATTTCTTCGACTTCGGCAAGCTCCTCCACGCCAGCAAGAAATGCCCAGACGAATAAAACGCCGGCAATGACAAAGCTCAAAGCCAGCAAGACGCCGACCAATGCATTCGTGATCTTGCCAGACTTCTTCGCCGTGTTGACGATGATGCGCCAGCGCATCCACATCATCGTTTTGAGTTGCTGGCGATTCACGCGCCTTCCTCGCCGGGATTGCTGGAATCACCGGGATGGGCAGTCTCGGCCTCCCCCAACCAACTCAAATGCGCCTCCTTCTCCAAATCGGTGCCGACGACTTCCAAAAAACGTTGCTCCAACGATCCACCACTCCCTAAGTCAGAAATCGCAGTCTGCTCAACCAACTTGCCTCCCACAATGATCCCAACATGAGTGCACAGCCGCTCAACGATTTCCAATACATGTGAAGTCAGGAAAATGGTCGAACCACGATTCTGAAAACTCATCAACAATTTCCGGATCGTTCGCGAGGCGACGGCGTCGACTCCTTCGAAGGGTTCGTCCAGGAACAGCAAATCCGGATCCGGAAGCAACGCTGCAGCAAGCGCCAATTTCTTCTTCATTCCATGCGAATATTCAACCGTCAACTTCTCCGCATCTTTTTGCAAGTCGAGCAGCGACAGCAACTCATTGATCCGACCCTGCAGCACGTCGGCGGGGATCGAATGCATGCGGCCGATGAAGGTCAGGTACTCCGCCGCCTTCAAGTTATCGAACAGCGCCAGGTCCTCCGGCACCACACCGATCCGACTCTTCATCACCAGCGACTGCGCCGAATCGCACGGATCTTGACCAAGCACCGAAATCGAACCGCCGCTCGGCGCTAACAGCCCGGTCAGCATTTTGATCGTCGTCGATTTACCCGCGCCGTTCGGCCCCAGGAAACCGTAGAAAGTCCCCTTCTCCACTTGCAGGTCCACGCCATCCACTGCACGAAAAGTGCCGAAGTTGCGAGACAAGCCGTCGGTTTGAATTGCGATATCCATGGGACTAAGACTACGGCGACGTCAGCAAATTCAATAGAGGCTTGTTTAGAAAGAGCTTGTCGCGCCCGATTTTTCTTTCTTCAAGGAAACCAGCTTCGACCAAGGACAGCAAATACCTTGACGCCGTCTGCCTTCCAACAATGTCGGCCTCAACTAAGTTGGCAATCCGGCAGTATGGCTGGTGAAAAATGACTTCGATCAACTCGCGGCTGTAAATCTTCCGCAACGACTTTCGAATTTCGGCCGCCGTTCTCTCTTCCAACTCGCGGATTGCCGCGATTTTTTCCGTCGTCCATGCTGCCGTTTCCATGACACAGTTCAACATGAAGACCAGCCAAGGCTCCCACTCCTTTCTGCTCGTCACACCAAGCAACAAGCGATAGTAATCTGATTTCGAGGCAATGATACTTCGGCTTAAGTACAGCACCGGAATCGGAAGCAAGCCTTGATCCACCAAGAACAAAATATTCAATATCCGGCCGGTCCGACCATTGCCATCCAAGAATGGATGGATCGCTTCAAATTGAAAGTGAGCGGCCGCCATGCGAATAAGTGGATCGAGATCCGTTCGGTTATGGAGGAACTGCTCCCAATCTGTGAGCAAAGATGCCAGCAAGGTGGGGTCGTCGGGGGGCGTGTACACCGCTTCACCCGTTGCCGCATTGGCAATAGTTACACCCGGCACCCGCCGAATTTGCATCTCCTGCCCTTTAACCCTCGAGCAAATCGATACCGCGGTGCGAGTAGTCAGCGGTCGAGACTCCAACTCATGAAACCCTTCCATCAAGGCTTGCCGATAGCGAAATGCTTCCCTGGTTGCTCGGTCACTCGCAAAACCTGGGTGCATCTGGCGGAAAAGACGGTCTGCGGTCGTGACGACATTCTCAATCTCGGAACTGGCTTGGGCTTCCAGCATCGGGATAGTGTTGATCAACATCGCAGGGTTCGGAAGTAAAGCCGTCGCCTGCTTGAGTTCCGCTAGAGCGGCCCGGGCCTCAATGCACTTCTTTAAAACCGGCTTCGACTCCAATTCCTCGGACTTCGGAAGCGCGGGCATTTGGTTGAAAGCCGTGGCAGGTGCCCAAGAACCAGCAGTGGATATGTCACTGTTTTCCTCTTTTTTCGACATGTTTTGAGTATAGGTTAAGTAAGTGTACACATCCAGCCACTATGTCGACATTCCCTTGTATATTCGACATGAGATTCCCAGAAAACAGGACTTTCAGCTTGTTTCAACTACTTCTTCACCATGTGAAGCGCACCCATCTCTACCGCCAGCGTTTCCTCTAATCCATCCCGCAGCGATCGCGGTTCATAGCCCAACTCAGCCCGTGCTTTGGAATTGTCTCCCAAATACGTCGCTTCGGCCGACAACCGCAGCACCTCTGGGTTGAAGTCCTCGGGCGGGTTCATCCAGGTAAACGCCTGCATAAATCCAGAGAAGAAACGCAAAGTCCCCGGGCCAAATCGGCGCGTCGGCGCCGGCACGCCGGAGATTTCGGCCATCAAATCGAAAGCCGCCGCGAATCCATAGCGCTCGCCACTAATGATGTAGTCCTCACCCACGCGCCCTTTTTGCATCGCCAGCACACAGGCATTGGCGACGTCATCCACATACGCCCACGAGTACTCAGGCACCCGGGGCAGCGCGAACAACTTGCGCTTCAAATACTTCTGAATCGTCGGCCGCAAAATGGACGTATCGCCGGGGCCGTAAATGATCCCCGGCATGACCACCACCAACGGCAACCCGGCCTGCATCATCGGTTCAGCAACTTTGTAGTGCGCCTCCCACTTGGTTTGGTTGTACAAGCACAAGTGCTCGCCGTCGAAGCGGAAGTTTTCATCCACCACCTCGCCTTGGGTATCGGAATTCACCGCCAGCGTGCTGACATAAACCCCTTTTGGGATCGACAGCTCGTCCATCAACTCCAGCACATTGCGCGTGCCATCGACGTTAATCGCCCGCGCTTCCTTCGACGACTTCGCCGCCGCACTCCCCACCTTGTACCAGGCAGCACAGTGGTAAACGCCGTCGGCACCGTCCATGGCGATGCGCATCGACTCCTTGTCGGTAATGTCGCCTTCGACCAACTCCAGGCGCCCGGCGCATTTGACCGCATCTTCTTGAATGACGCCGGCCTTGGCACGGTCGCGCACCAATGCGTGCACCACATGCCCTTCGTCGAGCAGCTGTTTCAGCAGCCGCCCGCCGACAAAACCGGTGGCGCCGGTTAGGAAGTAACGCATAGTTCAGTAGGGCCGGGGTGTGGACCGGCCCGATTGAGGTCAGATTAGCATTGCGAGTAGCCGCAACTATGGCACTTGCAGCAACCCTCTTCGAAGACCAGAGTGCCGCCTTCACAGGCTGGACAGACAATCTTGAAGGCGTTGCCCATGCCCGAACCCATGCGCGCGCCCGTATTCACCGGCGACGGCTTGGCGGCAGATTCTTCGGCCAGCGCTTCGTGATCAGCGTGCCCCAGCAGCATTGCGGCCAGTCCGAAGTGAGTCTTGGCTTGCACGTACTTCTGCAACGCTTTGGCTAAGCCATCCGCCAGCGACATGATGCGGCCATCCTTCGACGGCACGCTCAGCGAAGAACCAATGCCCTCCAACTGCTTCAGCGCCATCGACAGATCTCCGCCGCAACGCAAGAACAGCGAAATCATCCGGCAGATCGCCTCCAAGTCCGAGTTGGCGACGTCGCCGCCTTTGCCCAACTGGGCAAACACTTCCATCTCGCGGTCGTGGATCGGATCCACCGAAATCTTGACGTGCATGTTGCCGAACGGAGTCATTTGACGAATCCGCAGGCTCGGCATGATCTCGGGCAAGCGCACCGGCGCGATGGCGTCGGGCATGTTGCTCTTGACGGTCTTCTCTTCGACTTGCTCCTTCTCAGCCAGCGCCATCGGCTGCATTTCGCGGCAACCGTCGCGATAGACGGTCACGCCCTTGCACCCCTCGCGCCACGCCAGCAGATACGCCGACCGCACATCTTCTTCCTGCGAATCATGCGGCAGGTTGATGGTCTTCGACACCGCGTTATCGATGTGCGACTGCCAAGACGCCTGCATCATGATGTGCTCGCGCGGCTTGACGTCGTGAGCGGTGATGTACACCTTCTTCATTTCCGCCGGCAAGTCCGATTCTTGGATCGTGCCCTCGCCCAGGGCCACATCAATCACCGCATCAATCTCTTGCGCGCTGTAACCACGGCGCTCGAGAGCATTCTGGAAATCAGACTGCACCTCGCGCATCACTACCGGCACGCCTTCGGCGTCTTTCATCACTTGGCGCTGGAAAGCCAGTGAAAACAGCGGTTCAATGCCGCCCGAGCAATCCGAGATGATCGAAATCGTCCCGGTCGGCGCCACCGTCGACACGTGCGAGTTGCGACGCATCGGCATGCCGTCCATTTGCGGCTTCGAACCTTCCCAAGCCAGGAATGGCGCGCGGTCGTCTTCATCGACCAGTCGTTCGGAAGCGCGGTAAGCACCCTCGGTCAGGCGCTCACTGAAAGTCTTGGCGATCTCGAAACTCTTCTCCGAGCCGTAACGCACGCCCAACTTATAAAGCAGGTCGGCAAAACCCATCACGCCCAAGCCAATCCGCCGCTCTTCCAAAGCGCGGTCGCGGATTTCGGGGATTGGGTAGTTGTTGATGGTGACGACGTCGTCCAAGAAGCGGGTGCAGTCGGCGACAACGGTGTCGAACTGATCCCAGTCGATGCGATCCGCCCACTCGGCGGCTTCGGGCGCACTGCCGCGGTAGAACTTGCCGAGGTTGATCGAACCCAAGTTGCACGAACCGTAAGGCAGCAGCCACTGCTCACCACAAGGGTTGGTGGCCTCGTACTGGCCCAAGTTCGGCAGCTGGTTGTCTTCGTTGGCGCGGTCGACGAACAGCATGCCGGGCTCACCATTGCGCCAAGCGTACTCCACGACCTCGTCCATGACTTCACCGTAAGTCCAGTACGCCCCCTCCTTTGCGACTTCACCAGCAGCGAAGGATTCGTAATCGGCGACCGAAACGCGACGGCCGTCGTCCTTCTTCAGCCACGCTTTTTGACCGTTGCGCGGGTTTTGCACCACCATCAAATCATCGGGGTGGTCGACGACCTTCTGCATCCAGTCGTTGGTCGCGGCAACCGAGATGTTGTAGTTGGTCCAGCGAGTCAGGTCGTCCTTGGCACGCAAAAATTCGACCACATCCGGGTGGTCGCAGTGCATCACGCCCATGTTGGCGCCGCGCCGGAATGCGCCCTGCTGGATCGACTCGGTACCCGCGGAGAAGGTGTCGATGAAGCTCATCGGGCCAGAGGTCCGACCGCCGCTCGACGCCACCAGGTCGCCCTCAGGGCGCAGCCGCGAGAACGAGAAGCCGGTGCCGCCACCAGCTTTTTGAATCAACGCCACATTCTTAAGAGTGGTGAAAATGCTGTCGATCGAGTCCTCGACCGGCAACACAAAGCACGCCGACAGCATGCCCATCTCGCGGCCGGCGTTCATCAGCGTCGGCGAGTTCGGCATGAAGGTGCCGGTGGACATCAGCTCGTAGTAACGACGGGCCCAGCGCTTGCCGATGCGGTCATCGAGCACGTACTCAGGCTCGGCCACCGACGACGCCACACGCCAGAACAGATCTTTGGCCTCTTCGCAGACCTCACCAGTGACCGGGTCCTTCTTCAGGTAGCGGTTGGCGAGAACCGTGCGCGAGTTATCGCTGAGCAGCGGTTCGGGGAGGTCGTGGGGAGCTTCG
>CAZMDZ010000098.1:0-10976 GCA_964565175.1 uncultured Planctomycetales bacterium | reverse complement strand
CGCCCAAAATGTGCCATGGCACCCCCCCCCAATTCAACTGCGCCTTTTGTGGCGCTGGCCAGGGGCTGGGCGGGTCGGGGTCCATGCCGACGTTTTGCTTTACCCCAAGCTTGGCCGCAGCCACCGCCAGAATTCCGCTACCTGTCCCGACGTCCAGCATGCGATCAAACGACTGCTCCGTCCACCAGCGCTTCAAAGTTCGCAAAGCGATGCGCGTGGAAGGATGACCACCCGTTCCAAAAGCGGAACCAATCGGCAGCTGCACTGGAATGTCGTTGGGCTTTAAGGGCAGATTTTCCCGCGGATGAAAGTCGGCGTGAATGACGAATGAACCGCAGCGGAACGGCTTCCAGCGCTTTCGCCAAGCGTTTTCCCAATCGTCTTGCTCGAGCTCGCTTGGATTGATTTGCCACTGGTCAGGCGCCCACCCATAGAGCGCGGCCAGTTCTTGAATTCGCGTTTGGAAGCGATCGCCGTCGTTCCAATTAAGCACAAAGACAACTTCAGGCGCACCGGCTTCTCCGACGGGTTCATCGTCAAGGTGCCCGGATTGAAAACGACGCTCTTGCAAGCCGGAACCCCAGCCGTCTTCGTTCAACTGCCAGAGCAGGGTTTCTTCCCAGCCATCGGGAATGTGTAGGCCCAATCGGAGCAGCTTCGTTGCCGTCATGGCGCTTACCATAGCGCCATGGCTGCCCAAGCGATCCCCCGTAAGCAGAATCCGGATTTCCCTAGCCGGGAAGGCGTCGGTGCACGCCAGAAACGTGCTGCGCAAATGATGAATGAATTGCATCGCCTCTTTCCGGATTCGCGCACGGCACTGGATTGGAAAACGCCGTTCGAACTGTTGGTGGCAACCATTCTGTCGGCGCAATGTACCGATGTGCGGGTCAATATGGTGACGCCAGCCTTGTTTCAACGCTTCCCCGATGCAACCGCAATGGCCAAGGCGACGCAAGAGGAATTGGAAGAGTTGATCCGGTCGACGGGCTTCTATCGCAATAAATCGAAGAACATCCTTGCTGCCGCCAAGCGGATCATCGAGGTCTACAACGGCGAGGTTCCCCGATCGATGGAAGATTTACTGACCCTGGGCGGGGTCGCCCGCAAGACGGCGAACTGTGTGATGGGAACCGCATTTCGCACACCGGTCGGCGTGGTGGTCGATACCCTTGTCGGTCGCATTGCACGGCGATTGGGCTTCAGCCGCGAGCAGGACCCGGTCAAGGTGGAGCGGGACCTGGTGAAACTGTTTGAGCGCGAGGACTGGACTTACCTCAGTCATGCATGGATCGATCACGGCCGGGCGACGTGCACGGCGCGTAGGGCAAAGTGTGGCGAGTGCCAGTTTTCGAGTCTTTGCCCGCAGAGGGTTTAGCCGGGCTGACCTTCTCCCTGCTCACGATCGGCCTATCTTACGCAAGAAGTTTGGAATACACGACTTAGGCGACAGCCAGTGACCGCCAGCCATCCAGGTTGCCAGTTTACGTCAACTGTCATCCTGTGGTAGACTAGGGCGTGTCCAACCCCGAGAACTCCAGCTGCTGGGACATCGCCGAACTTGCGAAAGAGGCCGATGTCAGCAGCCGCACCATCCGCTATTACGGCGAATTGGGGTTGCTCTGCGCCAGTCGGCGCGGGGCAAATGGACGTCGGCTCTACGCCGAAGATGCACTGGAACGTCTACGCTTCATCGTCCGGCTGAAAAAGATCGGCCTGAGTTTGGAGCAGATTGGCGAACTCAACCACACCTTTGACCGCGGCCAGACACCCGGCATGCTGGAACGCTTGGACCAGATGCTGTGCGCGCGACTCGCCGAAACGCAGTCGCGCCTGGATGAACTGGGCCAATTGCAGCAAGACCTGCTCTCCTACCGCCACCGCATTCAGCAGAAACGCGAAGATTCCTAACCATGGCCAACCCCACCCCCGCCGACTCGAGCGCCACCGCCTCGGAATTCCAGACCCAGCACAAACTGCGCTTCGTCACTGCAGCTTCGCTGTTCGATGGTCACGATGCCGCCATCAACATCATGCGCCGCGTGCTGTTGCAAGAAGGCTCGGAAGTTATTCACCTTGGCCATAACCGGTCGGTGGAAGAGATCGTCGAAGCCGCGATTCAGGAAGACGCGCACGCGATTGCGGTGTCGTCGTATCAGGGCGGTCACGTGGAGTACTTCCGCTTCATGGTTGAGTTGCTGCGCGAGAAAGGCTGCGAAGACATCAAAGTCTTCGGTGGCGGCGGCGGAACGATTACCGACGAAGAAGCGACTGAGTTACATGAAGCGGGTGTAGCCCATATTTACTCGGTGGAAGACGGTCGCCAGTTGGGTCTGCTGGGCATGATCCGCGACATGATGAAGCGCGCCGATCGTGCGGTGGTTCGCTTGGACGCACCCATACCCAAAGGGCTCTTTCAGCGTCAAGCTGACGACGTCGCCCATGCGATTTCGCTGATCGAGGCGCTGCATAGTGTGGAAGGGGAAAGCTGCGACACCGCCGATGGCAAAGCAATCAGTGCCGACGACTGCCATTCCCGCTTAGCTGAATTGCGCCAGGAATTGACTTCCAAGTTAGTCAATGGCGGCCCCAAAGTTGTGGGCATTACGGGCACGGGCGGCGCGGGCAAATCGTCGCTGACCGATGAGCTCGTGCGGCGAACGCTCGACCAATTCCCCGATCGCTCTGTAGCGATTTTGTCGGTGGATCCAAGCCGTCGCCGAACGGGCGGTGCTTTGCTCGGCGACCGCATTCGCATGAACGCGGTCCATGGTCCACGCGTCTTTATGCGTTCGATGGCCACGCGCCGGGCTCACCTAGCAACCGCCGGTGCGGTGCAAGACTCATTGCTGGCATTGAAAGCTGCTGGTTACGACTTGGTCATTCTGGAAACCGCTGGCATTGGCCAGTCCGACTCCGAAGTCGTTGACCTGTGCGACCTGCCGGTTTACGTCATGACCCCCGAATTCGGCGCACCATCGCAGCTGGAGAAAATCGACATGCTCGACTTCGCTCAAGCTGTGGTGCTGAACAAAGCCGACAAGCGTGGCTCCGAAGATGCACTGCGCGATGTGCGTCGCCAGTACCAGCGCAACCGTCAGTTGTTTGAAACCGAGCCGGAGGATTTGCCGGTGTTCCTAACGGCCGCCAGCCGCTTCGCTGATCCAGGGGTCGACCACTTCTTCCAGTGGGTTGCCGCTGAATTAGGACGAATGGAAGAGCGCAACTGGGAGCCGCTGCCTGTCCCCGAGCGCGTCTCGGAAACTCCAACCGTCGTGCCCGGCGACCGGGTGCGCTACCTGTCGGAGATCGCCGACACCGTGCGCTCCTACAAACGCCGCGTTGCCGGTCAGTCCGAACTCGCTCAACGCGCCGACGGTTTGGCCCGCGCGTTGAAGGAGTTTGGCGAAGTCGTTGCGGGCGCCGAACATCAATACAACGCCGAGGAGTTGGTTGATCCGACCATCGATCCAACAGTGCTAGTCTTGCGCCAACGCTTCCAAGAAGTGGTCAAAGAATTGGACCCGGCGATTCGCAAGCAGCTTGCCACCTGGGAGGACGTCAAAGCAAACTATGCTGCCGAAGACTTCTGCTATGAAGTGCGCGGTCGTGAAATCAAAGTTCCGGCGCAGCACACGACGTTGTCCGGCACCAAAGTTCCGAAGGTGGCGATGCCAACGAGCAAGGACTGGGGTGAATTGACCCAGTGGATGGGCTTGGAGAACGTGCCGGGTGAATTCCCCTACACCGCCGGTGTTTTTCCGTTCAAGCGCACTGGCGAAGATCCAACGCGCATGTTTGCCGGCGAAGGCACTGCCGAACGCACCAATCGTCGCTTCCACTATGTTTCCAAGGGGCAAAGTACAGCGCGATTGTCGACTGCTTTTGATTCGGTCACTCTTTACGGCTGTGACCCTGCGGTCCAACCTGACATTTATGGAAAAGTTGGCAATTCCGGTGTTTCGATTTGCTCACTAGACGACGCCAAGCGTTTGTACTCGGGCTTTGATCTGTGCTCGCCGAAAACATCGGTGTCGATGACGATCAATGGTCCGGCGCCGATGATGCTGGCGTTTTTCCTCAACACTGCAATAGACCAATTGGTTGAAAAGCGCTTGAAAGAAACTGGCCGTTGGGAGGACGCGCAGAAGAAAATTGAAGAACTTTGGGGCGGCAAGGTGCCGACCTACCGCAGTGAAATGCCCGACGGCAACGATGGCCTTGGCTTGGGCGTACTTGGCGTCAGTGGCGATCAGTTGCTACCCGCCGACGAATACCAAGAGCTTCGTGAGCAAGCACTGCAAACGGTGCGTGGCACCATCCAGGCGGATATTTTGAAGGAGGATCAAGCGCAAAACACTTGCATCTTCTCGACCGAATTTGCGCTGAAGATGATGGGCGACATTCAGGAGTTCTTCATCAACGATAAGGTTCGAAACTTCTACTCAGTGTCGATCTCGGGTTATCACATTGCCGAAGCTGGTGCCAACCCTATTTCGCAGCTGGCATTCACCTTGGCCAATGGTTTTACTTTTGTCGAGTACTACCGTTCCCGTGGCATGGACGTCAACCACTTTGCGCCAAACCTATCGTTCTTCTTCTCGAATGGATTGGATGCCGAATACAACGTCATCGGTCGCGTTGCGCGGCGGATTTGGGCAGTGGCGATGCGAGATTTATATGAAGCCGATGAACGCAGCCAAAAGTTGAAGTACCACATTCAAACCAGTGGTCGTTCCCTGCACGCTCAAGAGATTGACTTCAACGACATCCGCACCACCTTGCAAGCGTTGTACGCGATTAACGACAACTGCCAAAGCTTGCACACCAACTCGTACGATGAGGCGGTGACGACTCCCACCGAAGAATCGGTGCGGCGTGCGCTGGCAATTCAGATGATCATCAACCGCGAGTTCGGTCAGGCCAAAAACGAAAATCCGCTGCAAGGTGCTTTCTTGGCCGAGTTGATGACTGAACTAGTCGAAGAAGCGGTACTGAGTGAATTCCAAAGCATCTCCGAGCGCGGCGGCGTGCTCGGCGCGATGGAAACCATGTACCAGCGCGGCAAGATCCAAGAAGAGTCGATGTACTACGAAACGCTGAAGCACTCAGGCGAGTTGCCGATCATTGGGGTCAACACTTTCCTCAATCCAAACGCCGATGATGGCTCAGCCTTCGAGACTGAATTGATCCGCTCGACGGAAGAAGAGAAGCAATCGCAAGTCGAGCAGATTAAGGAGTTCCAGGCACGCCATCGCTCCGAGTCTGACGCGGCGTTGATGCGTTTACGCAAGGTCGCTCTTGAAAACGGCAACATCTTCGCCGAGATGATGGAGACCGCCAAAGTCTGCACCATGGGTCAAATCAGCAACGCGCTTTACGAGATTGGCGGCCAGTACCGCCGCTCGATGTAGCCGACCCAAGCGGTCGAATAGGCAGCACCTTGTTCAGCCAGCTTGGTGCTGCAACTGCCACATCTTGGCGTAGTGACCTTCCGCAGCGAGCAGCGCATCGTGGCTGCCTTCTTCGACAATGCGGCCGCCATCCAAAACTAAAATGCGATCGCAATCCTGAATGGTGCTAAGGCGGTGGGCAATGACAAAAGCAGTGCGCCCGGTCAGCAAACGATGCAGAGCTTCTTGCACCCGGCGTTCAGAATGCGTATCCAAAGCGCTGGTCGCTTCATCAAGCAACAGTAGATCAGCGTTGCGCAACATGGCGCGCGCAATGGTGACGCGTTGCGCCTGCCCCCCACTGAGACGGGTACCGCTTTCGCCTACTTCGGCATCCAAACCGCCTTTGACGTCGCGCAAGAAGTCGCCGAGTTGGGCGGCCTGCAGAGCGGTGATCACTTCTTCATCACTGGAGCCGCGCTTGCCCAACCGCACGTTTTCGCCAAGCGTGCTCTGGAACAAAAATGGCGTCTGCGAAACGATGGCGAGACGATCGAGCCAATCGGAACGGCGCAGATCGTTGAGGTTTTGACCATCGATCAAAATCTCTCCGCTGGAAGGTTTGTAGAAACGCGCGATGAGGTCCAACAGCGTGCTCTTGCCAGAACCTGATGGACCGACCAAAGCAATGCGCTCGCCACGTTTGACTTTGAAGTTCAACTCCTCAAGCGCTGGCCCTTCACCCATTTCGTAATCGAAGCCGACGTTGCGGAATTCAATTTCGGCATCAAAGCCGTCGAAATCTACGCCAAGCTTTTCATCGGTGGTTTCAGCCGGGATGTCGAATACTTCAAAAATGCGTTCGGTTGCACCCATCGAAACAAAAATGTTCGACAACGCTTTCGAAAGTCGTTTGACATGAGCAAACATGGTGCCGATGCCGAGAAAGAACAAGGTCATGTTGCCAGCATCGGTAAAGATGCGATAACCCGACACCTGAATCAACACTAACACCCCAATCAGGATGCCCGTTCCAGCCTGAGCCAAGAACGCGGTGAAGCCTTGACTGGTGGCTTGCGCCTTGACCATGCGATCGGTCTGATGCACAAACTCATCGTTGGTTTTCTTGAATTCTTCGGCTTCGCGGTCTTCCAAACGGAATGCTTTGACCACGCGAATGCCCGACAACATCTGCATCAGCGACTGAGTGGTATCGCCCAGCTTCTCCTGCGAACGCGCACTACGTCGGCGCACCCGTGGACCGATCTTGAAAATCGGCCAAGCCAACAACGGCACAAAGATCAACATGCCCAAAGTCGCGCGCGGCGCGGCGGCGTATGCCAAAAACAACGAAGCCAAAATGTTGAATGGACCTTGAATCAGCTCTTCAACCAAGATGTTCAACAGACGCAGACTCGTGCTGACGTCGGCGGTCATCCGTGACACCACATCTCCCAACCGACGGCCGGCGTGGTAGCGCATGCCCATGCGCAATAAGTGCTGGGCCAAGTCCTGACGCAAATCGACGATCATCCAGATGCCGATCATGCGCGACATGCGCAAGAACCAGAACTGCAGCAGCGCAAAAACCACCGCCGCCACCACCATAAATCCAACCAGGAGTGTTACCGCTGACGCCTCGGGTCCAAGGCCGAATACGGTGACCCCTGCAATCGCCGGGTCAATCCAGTTTTGCGAAAACTGGTCGAGCAAAGATAGCTCGGTCGCTGCTGGAGCATCGGCGGCACGCTCGGGAAAAAGCAGCGTGACCAGCGGCTTCAGAAAGATAAGCGTCAGGCGCTGGCCGGAAGCGGCAATCGCTCCGACCAACACCATGAAAATCGCGGTTCGCCGATACCGTTTCAGGTACGGGCTTAGGCGTCGAAACGCTTCTTTGAAGCGTGCGGTCTTGGCCAACGCCTACTCTTCGTTGCGCCCCATCACGCCATTGATGTACTTCAAGAACTCTACCGACAGGTAGTCGTCCTTGACAAAGAACGCATGGCGCTCGTTGTTCTTGAAGTCAATCTGGGTGACTGGTTCGGAGCGGCTGATCAACTTGTAGATGTAGTAACCGTAAGAGCCTTCACGCGGACCGTAAACAGCGCCCTTCTCTGCATTGAAGAAAAGGTCGTCGGCGATGGAAACGCCAGTCAAGAAGTCCATGTAATCGTTCTCGCCCAAGAACTGGCGCAGCGGGTTGCGCATCTGTTGGCCAAAGCGACCGCGGTTCGGTTGAGGCATTTGCTCATTGGTGCCACGGGTCTTCTCGGGGTATTCGGAGTACTGCAACAGCACCTGGCCGAACGGCTTACCGTCGAGCAGGGCTTGCACAGCAACTTCAGCGCGCTGCTTCGCAGATTGGAAAGCATCTTTCTTCTGCCAGGCGCCGGTTTCAAGATCCATGGCCGAAAACAAAATGACCTGCGAAGCAACGGTGCCACTAGCAATGAACTGGCGACGGGCGTCGAGGTGTGCTTGCATCACGCTTTCCGGCAACGGATCGGGCAAGGTCTTGCGGAAGGACTCGCGCAGCAGCTTGTACTGCTTGAACATCTCCAAAGTTGGGAAGCCCATGAACTCGAGGGCGACCTGCTCGTAAGTGATGTAAGACTCGACGTACTCCTTACGCTCTTCGTCAATGATTGCCTGGGTTTCCGCTTCGGTCAGCAGGGCGCTCTTCTCGGCCAAGTCCTTCTTCAGGTTCTTGCTCAGCTCGACCCAAGTCGCGGCGCGCTCTTGGTCGACTTCCGAAATCAAACCTTCGATGCGCTTGAGCATGTCTTCGGTTTTGACTTCCAGGTCATTGACCTTCAAGCAGATGCCATCGGGCAAACCATCAAACGGGTAAAGGATGGTGGCACTGTTCATCATCCAGCGGAAGACTTGCGGGCGCAGGAACATCTGCATGGTCATGCCATCCAACTCGTAAGCTTCGCCCTGGTCGCGCTTCTCAATCAGCTGGGCAGGCATCTTTTCAACCATCTGCAGCCACATCGAGCCCTCTTCTTCACCGCCGAAGATTTCCTTCAGCAAGTCTACTGGCCAGTCTTCCGGTTCAACCGGGAAGAACAAGCGCTCCAGCTCCATCTGGCGACGAACTTCCTTGTGGTAGGCGTCTTGGTCGTAGCCCAAGCTCATCACCTGCTCCCAGAAATCCAAATCTGGGTTTTTGTCGAGGAAGTCCGAGACGTTCTTGTCGACGCGGTTGTCCACCTCGAGGTCGCTGACTTCGGCCCAGCTCATCTCCATGCCGATTTCAGCACGGCGCTTCTTTTCGGACTCGATCAACAGCGCCTGCATATGTTGGTAAAGCTGTTGGCCACCGACCGAATAAATCAGGGTGCGGTTGTAATACTCCTCGGCCGAAATCTGCGCTTGGGCAGGAGCTTCGACGACAGCGGAGACAGGAGTGACTTCTTGAGCACCCGCGCCGACCACAAGGGTCAAAGCGGCGGCCCAGATGCAAACGATGGAATGAATGCGGTTCATGATTTTCGGAGAAACCTGTTTGGCTCGGTATTCTACCCTCAACATCGACCTGCCGCCTGATCCATGTTCCACCGACTCTCCAAAATCACGCCAATTGCGCTTCTTTGGTCAAGTGCTTTGCTCATCACTGCTTGCGGTCCAAATTCGGACACGGAGCAGGGAACAAGTAGCGGAAACCTCAGCAAAAACAATGGCACAGCCCCCGCCGAGACGTCGGCCCCTTCGGGCGACGCCACTGCAGAGCCGTTCGAAGGCCTACTGATGGTGGGCGAGGCGGAAATCAACCTCGAGGAATTGGGTGTTTTAGTCCAAAAATTCGGACGAAATTTTGATGCATTTGGCCCCGAAACGCTTGCTTGGCATTTGCTCCAAGACGGGATTGGTCCCGCGGCCCTCTTGCATCAACGCTTCGCCAACCAAAGCGCTACAGCAAAATCCGAAGCCGACCAAATTGCTGCCCGAATTCAAAGCAAGGAGGATTATTACGCGGAATACCAGGCCAATGGCGGTGCCCCCGAAACGCAAAGCCCCCTCCCACCAACCCCGTTTGGGGTTGGCGCCCGACTCGCCGCCCACCTCGCCCAAATGGAACCCGGCGATTGGGTGGGGCCGCTCCCCACGGCACAAGGCTGGGAAATTGTTCTCCTGGAGGAGCGCGCGGATTCCCTGCGCATGGTCGCTGGTGTGGTCCTCCGCAGCATCCTAATCCCTATAGGAAACGAAGAGCACCGGAAGGAAGCGCGGGACTCCTGGGCTAAACTGCCACTTCAGGCTCCCCCGGCCTTCCTCCCCGCCATGCCCGCCACATTACCCCGCGGTCCTGTCGCCAACCACACACCCAGACCGCCCAACTCGCCCCGCGCCACCCCATTAAGCCCCCTTCATGGTCCGCCGCCCCCTCACCCTGGTTCTGCTACTGCTCGTTGTCGTGGCATTGGCCCACCCCGCTTCCGCCCAGCGCAAAAAAAAGGGAGCGGTGGACTCCGTTTTCGCCAAGCACCCAGAGGTCATGGAGGAACTGGGCCTTTCCTATGGGCCATTCCCCTTCGCGCACAGCAACTCCGCCCAAGTCGCTGATGAACTGCTGATTACGCGCGACGTGCTCTGGCTGCAAACGCCTCACTTCCGCATCGGCAGCACTCTTAAAAAGTGGAAGATTCCAGTTCCTGAGCGCAAAGCGTACCGCGCAGAACTGGCCGAAATGCAGGCCACTTATCCCGAGATTGACCCCAAGGTTTCGACGCTGGATCCGTGGCTGCGCCTGCACCTTTACGCCTGGCGGATGGAAAAGATGTATGCCGAATTCCTCGACCACATGGGCTGGACCGACGAGGACTTCGCCAAGTTGCCTCCCGAATCGATTTTGGGCAAAGCGATCGAAAACGAGTTTACCGACACCATCAATCAATTCGAATTGGACCGTGGCGGCCAGCAGCGCACCAAAGGCTTCCCTCAATGGGTTGGAATGGGGCAATACTTGGGCGAGCCCTATCGCTTTGAAATTTTCATGTCCGAAGATGAGCCGGTTTGGGCGGAATTTAAGCTACGCTACTTTGGCATGAAGACCACGCATCCTCAGCGCTGGAATATCAAGGTCGACACCATCGATGGCAACCTGACCTCATCCCGTAGCCGTTGCATGTTGTTTGGCATTTCGGCCAAGCAAGCCAAGGTCAAGCACGAACAGCACATGCACAATGCACTGCGCCATAACATGGCGATCAATTTCCTCGATGGCTACATGCTTTACTTGTTTGATCTGCCAGCGTGGCTGCGCGAAGGATATGCGCATTACATGCGACGCTTAAACAACAAGGGTTACAGCTTCTACGACGCTGGCGAGGGTGCATCGGCGATCGAAAAGGATTTGGAAGAGTGGGCGCCGGCGGTCCGCAAACTGGTAAAGAAAAATGAAGCTGCCGACTTTGCCACCCTGGCCCGATTGAATGATTACGTCGACTTGGATTTCCCTCGGCATTTGGTGGTGTGGTCAAAGATTGATTTTTTGATCACCACCGATAAGGCTAAGTTTGGCCAATTCATCACCAAGCTCAAGATTCAGGAATCCGGTGCCGGAATGGCCGACGCCCA
>CAZMDZ010000097.1:0-11261 GCA_964565175.1 uncultured Planctomycetales bacterium | reverse complement strand
GCACAATCGGGCCTTCCCGACCAACTGATCCACCCGAGGCGATGCACAAACTCGATGCCAATGCTTTGGCTGCAACGACTCGCGGTCGAATCCGGCCGTGGCGCAAGGCCACCGCTTCCATCACCTCGGGCACGCCGTGACCGCGGGCTTCGCGAGCAAAGGTGTGCACAATCCAACCGACCAAAAAACCACCGATGGCTGGCGCGCCGATCACCCACCAATTGGGTAGTTCGCGGATGGTTTCCAGCAACCCGCCGTGATCGGTAATCTCGCCTTCAGGCTGCCAAATCCACTTCTGGAACTGTTGGATGAGCAGGCGAAATCCCACCGCCCCTATGCCGCCGATCAGCCCGATCAGCGTCGCCACCAGCACCATATAGACGCTGGTCGACTGTTTGAGGTAAACGTTGAGGCGGCGGAGGAGTTCCAAGGACCGACGGGGGGAGCTACGGAAAGCGTCGGCTTAGCCTATCAGGGCAGTGGGCTAGAACTCGACCTTGACCGGCTGACGGGCTTCCGGGATGTCCAACTCGAAGAATTCGCGAGTGCCAAAGCCAAACATGTTGGCAATGACGTTCGACGGGAACTGCTGCACCTTGTTGTTGTTTTCGCGAATGTTGCCGTTGAAGAAGCGCAGCGCTGCCTGAATCCGGTTTTCGGTGTTCGATAGCTCGCCCTGCAGCTCGACGAAATTCTGACTTGCTTTCAGATCCGGATAAGCCTCGAGGCGCACCATCAATTGCCCCAGCGACTTCTGCAAACGCAATTCATCCTGGGCTTGCGAGGCTAGCGAGCCATCGTTTGAAGCCGCCTGCTCGCGCATCGCCACGACCTGTTCCAGCAACTCCTTTTCGTGCTTGGCGTAACCCTTGACTGTATTCACCAAATTGGGAATCAAGTCATAGCGCCGTTTCAGTTCGGTATCGACGTTTGACCACGCCTCGTCGCATTGGTTGCGGATCGAGACCAAGCTGTTGTACAGGCCGATGAAGATGAGTGCCGCCAGCAGCGCAACACCTAGCAGGATCAGGAGTGGAGTCATGGTCAGTCGCGAAACAGGAATTCAGGCATCAGCTGCCGGATTTGAATCAGATGGTTTAAATAAGGCTCGATTTCGTTCGGTTCAAGCTTGTGGCGATCATACAAAGCAAGATAGGGGCCGTCTACTTCGAGCGAAGTTTGGCGGTTTTGCAACAGGTACTCCATCATGCCGGTATGGCAGAAATCGAAAGCGAATTTCTTGTCGCCTGATTTGACTTCAAAGGCTTTCGAAAATTCGACCGATTCAAAGTCGATGTCCTGAAAACCCACCGCATGCCCCAGCCGGTTCAACCAGCCTTCAGGGGACAGCCGCAACTCAGGAAACGACTTTTCGATCTGAATCACGACAACGCCAAGGTGATGATGATGAGTCCGACGCCTACCCTTGTTGTCGTAGCTGTGAGTTTCGTAATGAAAGCTAAATCCCATCGCTTGGTGATCTTGCCAAGATCCTTCTAAGCAATGAAAAGCGTAGCGGTTCGAGCCCTTATTGAGCCGGTCGAGGAAGCTGAAGCGATGGTACACCTCGCGATTGCGATGGTGAGAATAGCTCCAACCGTTCGCCGACGCCCAAGCCGTAAACTCCGCCCGTCGCTTCTGCTCCGCCTTCCAAGCGAAATACCCGATCACCGCGACCGCCGCGATAATGCCGACAATTAGGAGCGGTTCCATGGCGCAGACTCTAACATGGCCTGCCGTTCCTCCAACACGCCACCAACAATGCCAACCGACGTCGAAATTGCCCGCCAGTACCAGTCTCGCCCGATCCAAGAGATCGCCAGCGCCCTGGGAGTCCATAACGATGACTTGCTGCCCTATGGCCGCGACATCGCCAAGGTGGATCGCCATGCCGTGCAACGGCCGCGTCAGCACGATAAACAGCGACTGATTCTGGTCACCGCAATTACCCCCACCCCTGCTGGCGAAGGCAAAACGACAACCACCATTGGCCTTGGTCAGGCCTTCACTCAGTTGGGTGAATCCGTTTGCATGGCTCTGCGTGAACCGAGCTTGGGTCCGTGCATGGGCGTGAAGGGCGGTGCTTGCGGCGGCGGCCACAGTCAGGTGATGCCGATGGACCGCATCAACCTGCACTTCACCGGCGACTTCCACGCGATCACCTCGGCCAACAACTTGTTGGCGGCGATGATCGACAACCATCTGCACTTTGGCAATGAGTTGAACATCGATCCGCGCCGAGTCACTTGGCGACGGGTGATGGATATGAACGACCGCACTTTGCGCCACATGGTGACGGGTTTAGGCGGCACCGGTTCGGGCATTCCCAAAGAGGCTGGTTTCGACATCACCGCCGCTTCCGAAATCATGGCGATCTTGTGCTTGGCCACCGGCGAGCACGATTTGCGCGAACGGCTGGAACGCACCGTCATTGGCTTCACTTATGATTCGATGCCGATTTATGCACGGCAAATCGGCGGCGTCGGCGCGATGGTGGCGCTGTTACGCGACGCACTGAATCCAAATTTGGTGCAGTCTTTTGAAGGCACGCCAGCGTTCATTCATGGCGGCCCCTTTGCCAATATCGCCCATGGTTGCAACTCGGTCACGGCAACTCGACTGGCGATGCATTACGCCGAATGGACGATCACCGAAGCAGGCTTTGGCGCGGATTTGGGGGCGGAGAAGTTCATGGACATCAAGTGCCGGGTAGCCGGCTTGAACCCGAACGGCATCGTCTTGGTGGCAACGATTCGTGCTTTGAAGATGCACGGCGGCGTGGCCAAGACCCAACTGCAAAAAGAAGACGTAGCTGCGGTGAAGGAAGGCTTATCCAACTTGGATAAGCACGTCGAAAACGTGCGGTTTTTTGGCAAGCCCTGCGTCGTGGCGCTGAACAAGTTCGCCACCGACAGCGACGAAGAAATTGAAGTGGTCCGCCAACACTGTGCAGAGTTGGGCGTTGAGTTTGCGGTCAGTGATCACCACGGTCAAGGCGGCAAGGGTGCCATCGATTTGGCCCAAGCGGTGATCAAGGTCGCTGACCAGGATTCGTCGCCGTACAAGCCGGTTTACCAGCTGGAGCAGACCATCGAAGAGAAGGTTGAAGCGGTGACCAAGACCATTTACGGGGCGGAGCACGTCAACTTCACCGCCGCTGCCAAACGCCAAATTGCACGCGCTGTGGAACTCGGCTATTCGGACCTGCCGGTGTGCATCGCCAAGGTGCCCGGTTCGCTGTCCGACGACGCCCGTCGTTACGGTCGCCCACGCGGATTTGAAATCACCGTGCGCGGCATTCAAATCGATGCCGGAGCTGGTTTTGTCGTCATCCTGACCGGCAACATCTTCCGCATGCCGGGTCTGCCACGGAGGCCGTTGGCGATGGACATCGACATGACCGAAAACGGTGAGATCGTCGGTATCGAGTAGCCTGCGGCCGACTTGGGCGTGGCCATTGCTGTTTTGCGGCGTGATGGCGGTGTCAACCGGTGCGTTGTTGATTCGTTTCGCAGACCCGGCACCGCCAATGGCCAAAGCCGCCTGGCGGTGCGGCTTGGCAGCCTTTTTCCTGCTCCTCATTGGCCGGCGCAACGCCTTGCGACCGCTGGTGAAATTGCCGCGCCAGCAACGATTGCGGCTGGTGTTGGCAGGGTTTTTCTTGGCATTGCACTTTGCCACCTGGATCCTTTCGTTTTCTTATACCTCGGTGGCCAGCAGTTTGTTCTTGGTCACCACCGCGCCAATCTGGACCGCGCTGCTGGCGCCGTTGTTCATCGGCGAGCGCACCACGCGGCCGCAATGGATCGGAAGCGCGATCTGCCTTGCCGGAGCCGGCGTGCTCGGCTGGGGCGAAATTTCAGTCGGCGCTGACGCCCTCTTCGGCGACGCCCTTGCAGTCGTTGGAGCACTAGCCTTTGCCGTCTTTCTCATCCTCGGCCGCGAGCTGCAAAAGCAAGTGCCGGGAATGTCCTATTTGATCGCCACCTACAGCAGTGCCGCACTGTTTTTGGTCCTCGGCTGCTTGGCTCTCGGTTATCCACTGGCGGGTTACCCCACCCCCACTTATGGCTGGCTCTTGCTCCTTGCGCTGGTTCCGCAAATGCTTGGCCACTCGGCCTACAACCTGTCGCTGCGCTACTTCTCAGCAGCCACCGTTTCCATTGCCCTCGCGGGCGAACCGGTGATTGGAACTTTGCTCGCCTGGATGTTCCTTCACGAAGCGATGCCGCCAACCACGATGGTCGGCGGTGCGATAATGCTGGCCGGGATTTTCCTCGCCACTGCACGCACCAAATGAAAGCCCTGCTCCTCGCTTCCCTTGCCGGCCTGTTTTGGGGTGTCGGCGAGGTCTTCACCAAGTCTGTGCTACACACCGGCAAGATTGGCCCGGTGACGGCATTAGCGGTGCGTTCGACCGTCGCTCTGCCGGTGCTATGGATCACTTGGTGGATCGTCTCGCGGCGCGGGCTAGAGCCAGCCGGATGGACCCAGGCCGACGGCCCGACTTTGGCCAAATTGGTCTGCGGAAGCGGCCTGATTGCTGGCGCTGGCGGCATGATTTTCTTCTACCTCGCTCTCCACGCGGGCGATATCAGCCGCATCAAGCCAGTGGCCTTCACCCTGGCACCGGCGACGGCGGTTTTGATTGGTTGGTTGGCATTGGGCGAAACCATGAGCGCCCAGAAAGCCGTCGGCATTGGTTTTGCGGTGGCGGGGGTCGTCGTGCTCACCGGCAGCAAGTAAGGGGGATCGTCGAGCTTGCTTGCAGCAAGTAAATCGGAGCGGCAAGCTGTACCATGGCTGCATGGTCAAAATCCGCGTCAATGGTGAGTGGAAAGAACTGCCCGACGTCGACCCGGCGATGCCGCTGCTGTGGCTGATCCGCGACGAACTCGAACTTACAGGCACCAAATATTCCTGCGGCCAGGGCCAATGCGGCACTTGCACTGTGCACTTGGACGGCAAGCCGGTGCGTGCATGTTTGGTGACGGCCGAGCAAGCCGACGGCCACTCTCTGACCACGATTGAAGGTTTAGAGAGTCACCAAGCGGTCGCCCTGCGGGCAGCTTGGAACGAACATCAAGTGCCGCAGTGTGGATTTTGCCAAGCCGGGCAATTGATGAGCGCTGAGCATTTGCTGCGGACGAAGACCTCAAAAGGAGTGGGTGAAAATGCCCTGCAAAACGCCATGTCTGGCAATCTTTGTCGGTGTGGCACTTACAACCGCATCAACCAAGCCATCCGCAGCGCCAATGAGGAGCTGGATTCATGAGCAAGAAGTCCTCCCCATCGCAATCGC
Source organism: uncultured Planctomycetales bacterium (assembly GCA_964565175.1). Taxonomy (GTDB): domain Bacteria; phylum Planctomycetota; class UBA1135; order UBA1135; family UBA1135; genus JACNIZ01. The sequence continues at coordinate 5,959 of CAZMDZ010000097.1, read as the reverse complement.
GTCGGCAGTTCTTGCGCCATGCTGCGGCAGGCGGATTGAGCTTGGCTTTCACCTTTGGCAAAACCGGCTTGCTGGCCCAAACCGCTGCCGAAATCGGCGCGATGGGCGATGCGCTTGACGGCAGTTCAGACAACGATTGGAGCCCCAACGTATTCCTAAGTTTGGCTGCAAACGGCGCCTTAACCATCATCGCCCACCGATCGGAAATGGGCACGGGCATTCGGACCACGCTGCCGATGGTCGTCGCCGATGAAATGGGAGCCGATTGGGATCGCGTCGTCATTCAGCAAGGAGACGCCGATCGACGATACGGTTCGCAAAACACCGACGGCTCGCGCAGCATTCGCAACCACATGAACAACGTGCGACGCGCGGGCGCGATGGCGCGGCAGATGTTGGTGGCGGCGGCGGCGGAATTGTGGTCGGTGGCGGCAGAGGAATGCAAAGCGGAATTGCATGGCGTCATTCATGAGCAATCGAAGCGCGTGATCGACTTTGGCGACCTTGCCGAGTTGGCGGCCAAGCAACCGATTCCTCAGGAGAATGAGCTGGTGCTCAAGAAGCCGGAGGAATGGCGATACATCGGCGTGGGGAAACCCATGGTCGACTTGCAGAACATCGTCAACGGCAGCGCGGAGTATGGCTTGGATGTCAAGTTGCCGGGCATGAAGATTGCCGTGATCGAACGCTGCCCGGTGTTGGGCGGCACCGCCAAAGAATGGAACGCCGACGCCGCCCTAGGAGTTGCGGGCGTGGAGCAAGTCGTGCATCTTGCCGAAGCCAAGGAGCCGTTTTCCTTTCAAGCTTTGGGCGGGGTGGCGGTGGTTGCGAAGAACACTTGGTCGGCGTTGAAAGGGCGCGAGCAACTGCGCGTGCAATGGGACGAAGGTCGCCACCAAAACTTCGACAGCGAAGTCCAGCGGGCGGAGTTGATTGAATCGGCCAAGCATGAGGGCAACGTGGTTCGGGAGAATGGTGACGCCCCAGCGGAGTTCGCAAAGGGTGGCACTCGCCTTTCTGCGACCTACGATTTGCCGCACTTGCCCCACGTGCCGATGGAAACACCGTGCGCTACCGCCATCGTTACGACGGATCGCGCCGAAGTGTGGATGCCAACTCAAACGCCTCAAGTCGCCCAGCAAACCATTGCCAGGGCATTGCGGATGCGGCCCGAGCAGGTCACGGTGCATGTCACCTTATTGGGAGGTGGTTTCGGGCGGAAATCCAAACCAGATTATGGCGTCGAAGCCGCCCTGCTCGCGCGTGAAGTGGGTGCGCCTGTGCAGGTGCTCTGGACGCGCGAAGACGACATCCGCCACGATTATTTCCACGCTAATTCGGCCATGCACTTTGAAGCAACGGTCGGCGAAGAAGGTCTGCCAACGGCGATGCTATTGCGCAGCGCATTCACACCCATCGGCTACACCTTCAACCCAAGTTCACGCCATGGCAGCGGCGGTGAAATGGGTCAGGGTTTCCTCGACTTGCCGTATGAAGTTGCCAATCTACGCGTTGAAAACGGCCCCGCTGATCCACATTTGCGCATCGGTTGGTTGCGCTCCGTTTGCAACATTTTCCACGCCTTCGGCAGCAACTGCTTCGCCGACGAAATGGCACGCTCCGCTCGTCGCGAATCGACACGATTCATGCTCGATTTAATCGGCGAACCGCGGCATATCGACCTAGGCGGAATGGGCGTGGAATACAGCAACTACGGCAGCCCAATCGGCGAATACCCAATCGATACCGGTCGCTTGAGCAATGTTTTGGGACACGCCGCGATAATGGCGGGCGTGCTCCCCAAGTCAACGAAGCCGAAGAATAAAAAGAAGTCTTGGTTTAGCGGAGAAACTCCGATCATCGAAATGCAGGCAGCCCCGCCTCCACCGGAACTGGATGAATACGACCAGGAATACTACGCAACCCGCAACCGGTCCGGATACGGCGTGGCCGTGCACCGCAGCTTTTTGGGTTACGTCGGCGTGGTGGTAAGAGTGAAGGTTAGTCCTGTTGGCGAAGTCATCATCCAAGAGGTGGACGTGGCGGTGGATTGCGGCTTGGCCGTGAACCCCGATCGAGTCAAAGCGCAAATGGAAGGCGCGGTGATTTTTGGTATTAGCTTGGCTAAATACGGACAAATCACCGCATCCAAAGGCCGCGTGGTTCAAAGTAACTTCCACAATTTCCCCATCGCTCGCAACGCAGATGCCCCGCAAGAATTGAAGGTAGAAATCATTGCCTCTGATCAGCCACCCACCGGCGTAGGGGAAGTAGGCGTGCCGCCCGTCGCCCCAGCCCTCCTCAACGCCATTTGCGACGCCACCGGTCAACGGATCCGCAGCTTGCCGCTGAACAAGCACGATCCCTCTTTCGATCCCAACGCTCGCTGAGGAGGCACCACCTCTCCTTCGACCGCAACGCTCGCTAAGCAAACACCACATCTCCTTTGATGCCGATGACCACAGATCCACTCGCCCGTTTTCAAGACGTCTTCCAAGCCATCCGCAAAGACGCGCGCTGGTGGTCCAGCTTCACCTGCCTACGCTATTCCGCCCTCACCCTGGCCACCGTCGACGGCAACCCGTCGAATTTGGCGCGTAAATTGTGGAGCAACGCCGAGAGCCTGAAACGCGGCGGCGGCTGGACAAGCCCGCTACAAAGCTCCGTTCGCTTCTTGATCGCCGCGGCATTGATCGGCCAAGATCGCAGTTTGGATCGCTTTTTCGCTGAAGTCGAACGGGTCCATGTTTTCTTCCGCGAGGCAAAACTGCCGCGCGGTCGCGCTCACGAAATGTTGGCAACTTTGGTGCTGCAACAGCAAGCAATCGAAGCTGGCAACAGCCAAGTCCGTCGCGAACAAGTCAGCCGCTTGAAGGCGGTGTTCGCGCAAATGAAAAGCGATCACCCCTGGCTTACCGGCGCCGACGACTACCCCACCGCCGCCTTGCTCATTGGCGGCAAGGACTCGGTTCGACAGATTTCCTCGCGAGTGGAAGCCTTGTATCAAGGATTGCGTCAATATCGATTCAGCCAAGGCAATGCGCTGCAAACCGTCAGCCACATGCTGTACATGCACCCCGAGCCAGACCATCAAGTGCTGCGCCGCTTCCAAAACTTGTACGACACTTTCAAAGGCCGACGGCTTTGGATGGGCGAAGGCGACTATGACGAAATTGCTTGCCTGACCTATTTGGATCAATCCGCTTCGCAAATCGCCGATACGGTGTTGAAGCACCGCACGGCAATTCAATCTCTCAAGCCGCGGATGGGCAAAAACGAGTCCTTCTCGCTAGCATGCCACACCGCTTTCCTTGAATTGCTGGGGCCGAACCATCAACTCCATTGGATTGTGGACATGGCTTCGATCATTCAAGCCCAATCCGTAATCAAAGCACAAGAAGCTGCGGCGGTCTCGGCCGCTACCTGAAAGCAAATCGCGTAGAATTCCAATACTAAGCCGATGACTTCTGAAATCACCCCTCCTGAGTTGACGCCGGACAGTGGATCCGCTGCGGATTCCACGCCGACGCCTCCCCCGGCCGCAGAAGCGCCTGCCGCCCAACCCGCCCCTGCAGAACCGGCATCCAGCACGGTGCCGCGCGACAAGCTGGAAGTCATCGTGCACCCGCTGCCCAAGGTCATTTTCTTCTATCCACTCTGGGTCGCTTCGATCATTTTCGCCTTGGTCCCCGATCCGGGGATCCTCTCCGGCCAGATTTGGCTCAGCTTTTTCTTCTTCAACCTGCTGGTGGTCGCCGCCGACTTCAACGAAGACCGCTCTTTGATTTTTGGCCTCGGCGGCCTCGCTACGGTGCTGGCCTTGCTTTACTTCGGCGTGCTCGGAAATGTAGGCTCGTGGCTGGCCGGGCTTGAACCGACCATGAACCACACGTTCTATTCCGTTATCGCCGGGGGCTTTACGCTGTTTTTCATCATCGTCTGGCTGCGCAGTCGCCTGGACTACTGGACCTTCCGCCCCAACGAAGTGGTCCATCGCAGCGGCCTGTTTCCCAAGATGAAGCGCTACTCCACCGAGGACTTGCGCTGGGACAAAGAGGTGCCAGACGTCCTCGAACGCATTCTCGCTGGCTCTGGCCGAATCATCCTCACCACGCCGCACGAACGGCATCCGGTGATCATCGAGCATGTGATTCGGATCGGCAAAATCGACGACAAGATTGCTGATTTACTCGGCGTCAAAGCTGTGGTCGCCACCCGGCCTGACGGAACCTGAGTTCGAGGCCGACTTTTTTCGCGCGCGGCTAGCAATCGGCTGGCGGGCGGGCCACAATGTCGCCCGCCGCCGCCATGAGTCGATTCCTAAACAGCCTTAATCCGGAACAGCGTGAAGCTGTCGAAGCCACCGAGGGTCCGGTGTTGGTGCTGGCAGGCGCTGGCACCGGCAAGACTCGGGTGATCACCGCCCGCATCGCCCACCTGTTGGCCAACGGAGTGCCGCCGCAAAGCATTCTCGCGGTGACCTTTACCAACAAAGCGGCGAAAGAAATGCAGGAGCGGGTGGCAAAGATGGTTGGCGACCTGCCAGCCGCCGAACTGACGATTTGCACCTTCCACTCCTTTTGCGTGCGGTTGCTGCGGCGACATGCATCCAAGGTCGGTCAATCGGAAAAGTTCACCATCTGCGACGCTGGCGACCAGCTGGTGACGGTGCGCGGGGCACTGCGCGAATTGCGCGTCGGCGAAACGGTGGTCAAGCCGGGCATGGCGCAATCTCAGATTTCGCTGTGGAAGAATCAGCTGGTGACGGTCGAGGAAGCCATCAGCCAAGCGGGCGACGACGAGATGGAGCAGCTGCTCGCCGCCGCTTATAAGCGCTACGAAGCCGCTTTGCGCCGCTCGCGGGTACTCGATTTCGACGACCTGCTGCTTTTTGCGCTCAAACTGCTGCGCGAAAACGCCGACGTCCGCCAGTCGCTGCAGAAGCACTTCCGCTACTTAATGGTGGACGAATATCAAGACACCAACGGTCCGCAGTATGAGTTGTTGCGCCAGTTGGTCTGCGAACAACGCAATATCTGCGTGGTCGGCGATGATGATCAATCGATTTACGGCTGGCGCGGTGCCGACGTCCGCAAGATCCTCGGCTTCGAAGATGATTTCCCTGGCGCCAAAGTGGTGCGCTTGGAAACCAATTACCGCAGCACGCCGGAGATCTTGGGCGCCGCAAACGCGCTGATCAAAAACAATATTAGCCGCCACCCCAAAGAGCTACGCGCCTTTGAAGAAATGGGTGTGCCGGTCAATTGGCTACCGCTGTTTGATGAGCTGCACGAAGCAAGCTTTATCGTCATGGAGATGAAAATGGCGGTCGAAAGCGGCGAGGCGAATTGGTCTGACTTTGCCATTTTGGTGCGCACCCAAGCGCAACCACGAGCTTTTGAAGCGGAGATGCGTCGTCATAAGGTGCCGTACACCCTGCGCGGCAGTCAGTCGTTTTTCGATCGCAAAGAAGTGCGCGACGTAATGGCGTACTTGAAGTTGATGGCCAACCCTAGTGATGAAGTTTCGCTGCTGCGGATCATCAACGTACCGCCGCGCGGAGTGGGAAAGACGACGATCGACAAAGCGGTTGCCGTCGCTACGGAACGCGGTGTATCGGTCAATGAAGTTTTCGACGACGCCGACTTACCCGCCAAAGCGCAGCAGTCGGTCCGCGATTTTTTATCCAATTTGGCGTCGCTGACGATGAAGCTGGATCACGGCGCCTCGCTGCCAGATATCGTGCGCGAGCTGCTTGAACGCGTGAGCTACCGCTCCGAGATTGACCGCTGCTACGACGACGCGCAAATGCAAGAGGCGCGCTGGAATGGCGTGCAGGAGGTCGTCGACTTTGCGGCGAACTATAGCCGCAACAACAAGCGGCCCACCCTGAGTGGATTCCTTGAAGAGCTGATGCTCAGTAACGAGGACAAGGATGAGGATCAAGACAAGGACAAGC
>CAZMDZ010000096.1:0-11331 GCA_964565175.1 uncultured Planctomycetales bacterium | reverse complement strand
ATGACGAAGTGGAACTGATGGGCATCGGCTGGCACCAAGGTTGGAATGACCGGGTCAATCAAGCATTCAACGACGCATACGAAGAGAACTTGTCGTGGTTGATCCGCGATGTCCGTCAAGCTCTTGAGTGCCCGGACCTACCCTTCGTCATTGCCGAAACCGGCATGAGCGGGAATGAGGAAAAGCACCCGCGTGCACTGGCTCTCATGCAGGCACAGGCCGCCGTAGCCAAGCGCGACGAATTCCAGGGCAACGTCGGCTTCGTGGGCACCAAAGATTTCTGGCGCGATAAATCGCAATCCCCCAGCGGTCAGGCATACCACTGGAACAACAACGCCGAGACTTTCTACCTAATTGGGGAAGGCATGGCCAAGGCGATGTTGAAGTTACTTCCGGTTCAGAAGTAAGTGGCTGAAAGAGGGCAAGTTCAGGGCTTAGGCCTTGACCTTGTCCTTTTTAGGCTTCTTCGCCTTCTTGGAGCCTTTGGCTTCCTTGCCTTCCTTCGCTTTCTTAGCGGCATTGGCTTTCTTGGCGACTTGCTCGCGCGCCTTCTTGGCAGCCTTTTTGCGCTTGGCCTCTTTCTCGGCTACGCGACGAGACATCTCCTTGCGAAACAGGCGCTCGACCTTTTTGAAATCGGCACGAGCATCCTCGGCGGCTTCGTGAGCAGACTCGGCCCGCCGGCTCGCTTTACGCGCTTCAGAAACCGCACGCTTCGAGTTTATGCGAGAGGCCTCCACCAACTCTTCAAGTTTCTTAAACCTCTTCTTAGTCTTTCTCTCTTTCATCAGTCAATCTGCTGGTGGGTGGTTGGGTTGGTGAAATCATTGACCGTGCGGACGATGCTGGGATCCGGCTTTTCAATGTCAAGATTTCGGGCGCCGTTGTAATCCATCATCGACAGGAAATGGCGCATGCAATTGATACGGCCGCGCTTTTTGCAATCGGAACGAATGACCGTCCACGGCGCGTCGCGGGTATCGGTGTGGAAGAACATGGCCTCCTTCGCCGCGGTGTAGTCGTTCCACCGCGCCAGCGACTGAATGTCGACCGGGCTCAGCTTCCACTGTTTGAGCGGATCCTTTTGCCGCGACTTAAAGCGACGGAACTGCTCCACTTGGCTCACCGAGAACCAATACTTGATCAAGGTCAGTCCGCTATTGACCAGCATGCGCTCCAACTGCGGAGCCTCGCGCAGGAACTCCAGATGCTCTTGGTCGGAACAGAATCCCATCACCTTTTCGACGCCACCCCGGTTGTACCAAGAACGGTCAAACAGCACGATTTCGCCTTTGGACGGTAGGTGTTCGATGTAGCGCTGGAAGTACCAACTGCCGCGCTCGCGATCGGTCGGCTTTTCCAGGGCGACGACGCGCGCACCACGAGGGTTGAGGTGCTCCATGAAGCGTTTGATCGTGCCGCCCTTACCAGCAGCATCACGGCCTTCGAAGAGAATGACGACTCGCTGTCCGGTGTCGCGCACCCACTTTTGAACCTTAAGCAGTTCAATCTGTGTTCCGTGTAACAAAAAGATGTCGCAGTTGATTTAGTCATTCAGCGGCACCTCATCTTCACTTCAGCGCCCACTTGGGCAGGAGAAAGAGGATGGGCACATCTAAGAAACGAGGATCAAAGCGCCCCGCTGGCGGAGAGAGAGCCGCGGGAGCGGGTCGAAAGAAGCCAGCGGGGCGGCGCTTTAGCGTCGCTCAAAAGCTAGACCTTCTTCGCAAATACGAAGCGTGTGGAAAGACCATGCGTGAGTTTTGTGACGAGCACAGCGTCGGCAACGCTTCGCTGTGTAAATGGCGGCGGCAGTACAGGGAGCACGGCACGGCGGGTTTGTAGATGTTGACTTGCGGGTCAAAACTGATCCCTGCCAGTTCGACTATATTCAACACGATGCTTTCCCCCGCCTGAGCTTGGAAGGCGAAGGTGTCGACTTCAAATGCTGGGCTGATCCGCCCTTGGACCGAGCCGCCGTTGATTAGACGACCAACGGGAGAGATCTGGGCTCCGGCAGATCCGGCGAACAGGAAAACCAGAAGGACGGCGACCGCGCGGGCGACGGCAGGCGGAATTAGGTGGGTGGCGATCATGATGGCACTGAGCTGAAGAGATGGGCTCGATGAAGGTGATGGCGAGCAATGCCTTCACCCTCTATCAAAGCAAGCCAGAGCGGAATCGGACAGCAAACTTGAAAAAAATCTCCTTGTTTGCTGTCCCAGAATCATCGACTCTGGAGCGGATATGCGCTACCTGCCGCGACTCCTCCTCGTGCTCCTCGCTCTCTGCAGCTGGTCAGCCATGGCTGTCGCTCAGGAAAAGGCGGTGAACATCCCGCCCCGCAATCCGAAGGCTGGTGACTTCGCTCACAGTCCGCTTGGGCCGCTAGGTGGAAGAGGTGAGGTCGTTGCCGATCAAGCAACCATCCTCGTGCTCGGCGTTCATAAAAATGGCCCCGGCGCTGCCGCAGGTCTGCAAAAGGGCGACGTCATTACCGCGGTCGCGGGGACGAATTTCCCGGAGCATAGCCGCGACATCAACAAGATTGATGGACCGCTAGCTGCACTGGGGACTGCGATTGAAAAATGTGAAGCTGGCGATGGCGAGCTGAAGCTATCCATTCTTCGGGACGGAGTTCAATCCCAATTGACCATTTCCCTTCCTGTGCTCGGCGCCATTGATTTACTCAACCCGAAAGATCCGAAGGCGCATCAGTTCTATCAAGGGATTTGCACCGACCTGCTCAAAACACGCCGTCAGGATGGGGCGTGGAAAGCGAACACTGGCGAAGATGCCACTCGCTACGTCACCGCTTTATGCGGCTTGGCTTTGCTTGGCCGCGGCAACGCCGACGATCTTCCCGCGCTGGAAAAAGTTGCGGTGCTTCTCGCGGGTCCCAATCGCCGTGGTTACGTCAGCGAGGATCTGATGGAACCTGCGGGCTTATCCAACTGGTTCATCACCATGTCGGGGATTTACCTTTCTGAATACGTGGTGGCTACTGGCGACGAGCAATGGATCCCCACCATTCAACACCTTTGCGATTGCCTTGCGGCTCGCCAAACGGAAATCGGTCGATACGGCCATGGAATTACCGTTGGCTATGGCGGCAAAGGATTCAACATCATCAACACGCATGCCCACTTACTTTGGGCGCTAGCGGAACGGGCGGGCTGCACCATGGATCAAAAGGCATGGCAGCGTTCTTTCGCGGAAATTGAAAAGTCGACGGGTGAAAATGGCGGCGTGCGCTACTGGACTTCGCAAACTGGCTATTGGGACGCCTGCGCCCGCACTGGGCAAATGGCTCTGGCTCTTTCACTAACCAACCAAGCGCCAGAACTGCGCACTAGCATGGGCAAGTATCTGCAAGAGCATCACCGGCGGATGCGCGAGGCACACGCAATGAGTTCGATTGGAATGATCTTTGGAACCGCCGCCTTAAAGCGTGTCAATCCCAAAGGCTGGCAGCAGCACATGGACTCCTGGCAGTGGTACCTGACGCTGATGCGCCAACCCGACGGCTCCGCGGAGTACATCGGCGGCAAGAGAAACAACGGCGGCGATCACTATTTAGGAAAGCCTCACTTAGCCAACGCCATTGCCGGCTTGATCCTCGCCAGCCGACTTGGCCACTTGCACATTTTCGGCAATGACCAGAAAGGTTGGCTACTCAGAGGCAAATAGCTCGCGCAGTGCAGCGACCTGCTGAGGTTGCAAACCGAATCGAACACCCAAGGCAAGAGCCTCGTCAACGGGTAAACCCTTCATCCAGAATGCGTGGGCGGCGAGGAATGCTGCCGCTTCGGTCACATTGTCTTTGGTCACGAGGATGAAACCGGGGTGGGTCCGGCGCAGCTCTTCAAAGGCCTCGACGTCGCTGCGGACAGGCATGGCATTGGCAGTCGGTAGCCAGTTGTAGGGAGGGTCGACTTGCAGGGCTTGGTCCTTATTCGACCGATGCGGATTGAGGTCCACAATCAAGCTCCAATACATGGAACGCATGAGGTCGAACTCATGACTCATTGGAGTTCTAGCCACACCGAGTTCAAGGTCGTCTTCCAGCACGGTTCCCTTTGTCTCTAGGATCATTTCGCGAGCCACCTTCGGTTCTCGATTCCCAGCCCCTTCCTTGCGACGGTTTTTCGGATCAACACTCTTGGACGACAGGTTGAACTCTTGACGTACGACGTTCCGCTGCGCGCCCGTCAATCCGGTGATCGACGCCCAGCAATGCACCAGGGCGGATCGGACGCCGGGAGTGATCTTCTCCACCATCATTTCGCTTGGATCCATGGAGGCATAAACTACCTGCCGCTGCAACCAACTGGCGCCACTCGCTTCGAAAGATGCTTCCACGAGTGCCGAGCAAACCGATTCGATGTAGGAATCCGTCGGCATGATCAAAACGTGATGGAATTGCTCCTGAAAGGTAGTCGGTAGATTTAAATCAGGGTCGTCGGTCGGAGCGGCGGCTGGTGCTAAGCTGAAGACTAAGCATTGATCAAATTCAAGCGGCTTGCCCTCTTCTTGATTGCGTGGAGAGGTGTTGATTCGCATATTGGAATCCGCGCCCCATTGCTGAAGGACTCGTTGATACTCCCCGGGGTCGTCAAACAATGGCCCATCTTTTTCGCTGAGCACAATCACCAAGCATCGCTTCGTTGGCAAGCCATCGTTAGCCGCAACCGCAGCTCGCGCCCGCGCCACCCACTGATGCGCTTCCGAAGCTGCCAGTTCATGCGATGCCAAGACGAGCGCATCCTCGCCATCAAACAAATAAAACTGACGCCATGCCAATCGCCCCTGATCCGGTTCGCTTTTCCAATTCGTGGCTGGAGGGGTGGTACAGGAAATGGTGAGAAGCAGTAAAAAGAAAAAATGTGGAATCAATCTCATTCTTTCCACGGAACGGGGACCGACGCGAGTTTAAATTCGAAACTATGCAGGTGGTAAAAAACTCCTGCGCCGCGATGGGCATACGTCAGTTCGCCCCTGCCAGGCAGCTGTTCTTCTGTAACGATGGTCTTGCGCAGTTGACCCGTTGCTTCTACAAGTTGGCCGCGAAGACTTGGTTTCCCTTCTGCAACGTCCACCCCAAGCACGGTGGGGAGTTTGGTATTCAGCATCCGTCCACGAATGGTGATGATCTGGCCGTCGTATTGTGGAATGTCCTCTGCGGAAGTGACGATTGCCACGACTTCCAAACTGTCCGGTTGGGTATAGGCAATGGTTGGCTGGGAAGAAACCGGCGGTCCAGCGTCTTCAGCGGACCCGCACCCGGTCAACAAAAGGACAACCAAGCCGCGGAGTGCGGCTCCCATTTTCAAGCATCTCGGTTTCATCAAGTACAAGAATCCAATGCGGTTCTCAGCAATCGAATGTCGTCGTCAAAGGAGTTTGGATCCAGTGGTCCGAACGAAAAGCGGAAGAAGGATCGTAAAGGCGATTCATCGCCGCGACGCTCCATATCGCAATCGGTACCTTGAAGGATGGCGGCCCCGTGCCGGAACAGTTCTTGATTGAGAGCGGATGCGGTCAAGCTCCCTGGCAATTCGCACCAGTGATAAAAGCCGCCATCGCCGGAATGAAGTTTCAGGCCTAGCTCCTCAAAAGCGGCGCCATAGCGATTGCGCTGGTAGCCGTAAAAATCAGAGATGGCCTGACGCGCATGCTTCAAGCGAGCGGGCTCAAGCAATTCCACCGCTAGTTTCTGCGAAGGATGGGAAACACCACCCATGCCAAAGGACCCGAAGTTACCCAAGATTTCGACGTGCCTCTTGGCCGCAATCACCCAGCCGATGCGCAAGCCTGGAGCCTGCAGTCCTTTGGTGGCAGCCCCACAAACAAACAGGTTGGATTCGTTGAGATTGTCGACATGAACCAGGGCGGTCTCGGGCTTTTGATGAAAAAATTCATAAGCCTCGTCAACGAGCAATCCGGTCTCGCCATAAGCGGCCGTGTCAACGAGCTCTTTGAGCTCCTTGCCATTTCGAGTATGACCGGTGGGATTGCAGGGGTTGCTCAGCAGAACCAATCGTCGGCCTTCGCTTTCGTCCCCCATGAAGTCAGCCAAGCTTGGGCGGAAGCCGTTGGCGGTGTTACTTGGCACGATGCTGTAATTGCGGTTCATCGTCCGCAGCATGTCGTAGTACGGCGTGTATTCGGTTTCGGAAATCCGCACTCGAATGTCGGAATGCAGAAACAAAAGCAATGCGATCAAACCCGGCCGCCCGCCGGCAAAAACCATCACGTTTTCGGCTTCCACATCAACGCCATAACCATCTCGATAAGAGCGTGCAATGGCTTCGCGTAGAGCAGGAAGTCCCCAAGATTTGGGGTACTTGAGGTCATCGGAGTCTATCGAAATAGAATGGGGAATTTCCGGTCCGTCTGGCAATTGCACGGTCCTTGGAAAACCCTGGCTCCAGGGATGCGTGCCAGCTTCACCCATAGCACTACCGAAAGCATCCTGAAAGGCATACAGGGTTTCGTAAATGCCCATGGGCGGGACATGGCGAAGGAAGTCGGAGGAGGGATGGATCATTGTGGTGGCAATGAGGGATCGCCAAAATAGTGCGAAAGTGACGACTTCGCCACCGTATTGTTCCTATTTCGCTCGCACTTATTTGTTTTCCAAGGTGCGCAGATGATCAATCAACGCCCAGACCTGCTCATCGCTGAGCGCGGTGCTTGGAAATGGAGGCATGACCGTGCCGGGGAGACCGCATCGAATTCTCCAAAATAGGTCTGCATCACTTGTGCCGCCGAAGAATTCACCGCGGGTCAGATCTCGAGCTTTGGCTAAGCGGCCAAGTTCATCAGGGAATTCAGGAACGGTTTCCGCTTTGCCGTCGGCACCGTGGCAAGCACTGCAATTCGCAAGGAACAACTGTTTGCCTTCGTCGGCATCGGAAGTTGGGCTGGTCCGTTCAGGGACTGGAATCCGTGACCCATCCTCTTGAGCACTATTCCGCGCGATGCGGTGCAGCTCGATCAGGAAATCAGCAATTTGCTCTTGTTCGGCGGCACTGGTTTCTAAAGACGGAGGCATACCGGCTTCGGGAATTCCACGGCGTATGGTGCGAAGCAAATCTTCTCGGCAGGCTGCGCGGTTTTCGGTGGAGACGAAGCGCATGCTTTCCTCACGGAAACTGCGTGGGAAAAAGTCCGGCACAGTGCCCGCTAATTCGCCCGCCCCATCGCCAGCCACGCCATGACACTGCGCGCAATCCCGTTGATACAAAGCCGCGCCAGCAGCAAACGCATCGCTAGGCATCGCTTCGGAAGTAGTTGGCTCAGTGGCGGCCGCTTGTTGCCAGTAGCCGGTGCCGATTTGGAAAATCAACCAAGTGCCGCCAATCAAGGCACCACCAAGGATCACACCTCGAGCAGCTACGTTCACTGACCTACCTCCTCTTGCTCGCCGCTGACGTTGCTAACTTTTCTAAGGAGTACAAACCAGCAAAGCAATAACAACAGCAAGCCGACAAACAAACCAATCGCTGACCATCCCGCAGTGGAGATTAATGGAGCAATTGCGGAACGAGCTTGATGGAAGGACCAGTTACTGCGGGCCATGCCCAAGCCTTTGACGATGCCTGCAATCACCAGCAGTGTCCAAAGCACGAGCAAACTGAAATTGGTGAGCAAAAAGCCGATCCAAAGCGGTCGCTCCCATTTTCGACTCATCGGGACTTTACCTAAGATCCAGGCAAATCCGACGCCGAAGAGAATCATCGAATTGATTCCGGCCGTGCTCCCCATCGCGTGCGCCATGACCACGTGGGTGCCATGAGTGAACCAGTTAATGGTGGGGATGGAAATCAGCATTGCCAATAAAAGGTTAATGCCAATCCAAGCCGACGTTGCCGCAAGGAATGCTCGCGGGATCCGTTCTTGAGGTCGTTCTCGCCAAAAATTGCGATTCCAAGGTTGCGCCCAGTCGTGGATCAAGGAAAGCAAAACGACCCATTCCGTCATGCTGATGCCAAAGGCCATCCAACGGATCCATTCACTTTGCGGCAACGCATAGGTGTGGTGGGCGTAACCGAAGATCAAGTTCGTCAAACCCAGCCAGTAAAAGGCGAAAGCTTTGCGACTACGGCTGACACCCTGCCCGCCGACGCGCTCCATGATGCAAATGGATAGCCCATAAACCAGCATGTTCCATGAGCCCGCTAAACCACCATAGGATTTCCATTGCACGGAAAGGTCGCGGATGGGTGCGTCGTTGAACCAGGGAAGTAGGTACAAGTGACCTTCTAGGAAGGTCAGTGTGAAGGCGACCACGCCAGTTGCCCACATCCAAACGTAAACCGGCCAGGGGCGATCCGATGAGCGCGCGGTGCGGAAGAAGTTAACGATGAAACAAATCCACGCCGCAACGATGCAGAGCGATGCGGGCAAGGGGAAGTTCAAATATTCACGACCGCTAACCGTGCCGTTCAGGTAGCCCCAAAATGCAATCAATCCTGCGGCTATAAAAAACCACCATTGGATTCTGGCAAGACGCTGACTGTAGATTCGGACGCCAAGTGCATCCGGCAAAAATGCCCAGACGCCACCAATTGCAGCCATGAAGATCCAAGCGACTGCAAAAGTTACGTGGGTGGGCCGTAGCCAAGTCCAGTTGGTTAAAACGTCGCCAGGTTCAGACCAGGCGAAGAGCTTAAATGCCCATGCTCCAGCAAGGATGGCGATGAGCAAGGACACACCTGCCGCAAGGAAAAAGCGGTACTCGGGGCCACGCGTATAGACCTTGCTCATTCTTGGCCCTCCGCAGGCTTGGTTTCAGGACTGAAATCAGCATCGGGGAACCACTTCGGTGGCCAATCGTTCGGAGGAAATTTGCCGGTTTGGTTCATCTCGGAAAGGTAGATCACCAAGTTGTCAATTTCACTTTCCGTAAGATCAAGCTTCGGCATGCTGCCACGACCATTGCGCATCACCCAAGCCACAGTTTCCGGTCCGATGCGCTCAACGACGTTGGTTAAATCAGGCCCGAGGAACCCACCCATGCCAAAAAACTGATGGCAGGTAACGCAATTGTGCTGCCGCCAGGCAATTTGCCCTTCAATCCCCGCAGGCGAAAGTTGTGCAGCTTCACCGGTCACTCCTTTATCAGTAAAAACTGCAAGGGACATCAGCACGAAACCACAGCCCAATACCGTCAAAATACGACGGTTCCACAGAGAGAGGCTTTGGTCAGCGGTGAGCAAGGGGGGAATTGTGGTTTGGAGGAGCCGAAGAGGATGCCATCTCCCTCGCCGATCGTGACCGCTTCTTTGGTTTTTCGCAACCTAGTCCTGCTCTTCTATTCCTTCACAAACCGGTACCCAGCTGATAGGCCTATCAAGCTTGAGACCGGAATGGCCCAATTTTCGGATGCCACAAGGGGTTACCCTCGTACGACGCAAGCGCCTACGAGAGCAAAGCTTAGATGCCGTCACCTCGTGCGCAGTGGGCGACCTACAGCACAGTGCTAACGGTATGGGATTTCAAGGATTCAATCCCCCCCACTCCGCGTGGAACAACCGCCTGGATGTACACATCAAGTGGCGGCGTGCTAGGCGGTAAATTTGGAGCAGTGGTTTGCAAGACCGCTTGCCCGGTGGCGTCGGCGGTGGCGGTTTGATTGATCAGAGTGGGCGCAAGCAGGTCGAGTTGCAGACCGCCAAGCTGGTTGACGATCGGGCCATTGCCCAAACTGGTGAGGCCGTAAAGGAAGTAAACGGTTTCACCGTTGGCTGGCCCAGTCACCGTTAGGGTTGCAGCTTGGCCGCGCTCGAACGGTGCGGGCGAAACATCCAAGGCCAAGCGCACGCCGGAGTCACGAACGGCGCGCGCATAGTTATAAATTCGGACTTGATCATTCTGCGGTCCCGAACCACTGGACCACGATGCTGGGTCGCCGCTTTTTGGATCGCTGCGCTGAGCGCCGGCGCCGTGCACGTTGATTAAGTTGCCGCCATTCCCCACGCCATAAGCCTGGCCGAAACAAAGGTAAACCGCGTGGCTTCCCGAACCAAGGGTATTGGGCGCTTCCAGCAAAGTAGTGCTGGTCCAAAACCATGACTCGATCTCTGTAATTTGGAAAATTGGATCAATGGCAGCGTCGACGATACCGGGAAGAACTGCATCCGGTGCTCGCGTGTAATCGACGAGTGACTGCAACTCTTTGGAATTGGGTAAGCGCCAATCCTCGCGGCCAGCAAAGTTGAGGTCTTCCGCCCATGCAAGCGCGTCTTCCCAGATTAGGTCAACGCCGCTGTCCTCCTGTGTCCACATCAAACCAGTTGCCAGATCGGTAATGGTGCCGTCGCCGTTGTCGTAAAACTGATTGACGCCATAATCCGGGTTATTCCGGACGTAGCGCACGAAAAACTCCGGCACGCCGCCGGGTCCGTTATAGCGCGGATAACCCTTAATCCGGCCGTCGCCAAAGTTGACGCCAAAAACCGCTTCATCGCCTTGGTAGATCCGCCCGACGTACTCGGTGCTTGACCAATATTGCACGTCAATCGAACGCTCCCCCAAACTAGTGTCCCCCCAGCGGAAGCCGAAGTAGTTGGTGTCGAGATAGGGAGTCAGAGTTTTGCTGCTGCCGGTGTGATTGATGAGGGAATACAACTCTTTGACCGTCGGCAGTCGCCAATCGGTGTGACCGGCGAGATTGAAACTCGATGCTTCAGATAACGCGTCGTCGTAGCTCTTTTTGTTGTACAGCTCCGGCATCTGCTGCCACATTAATCCGGTGACGTCATCGCTGATGGTGCCGTCGCCGTTGTCGGAATAGCGAAAGTACTCGCCGGAATATTGAGCGTCTTGACCGTAGTAGGCTTGGCCGGATGTTGGCGGCGGGATTTCAGCATCGTCGTCGTAACAGGCGATTTGGCCGCTGTCGACGACAGGCGAATCAAGTTGCTGGGCGTCAACAATCCCGCCTATGAGCAGAGCCGCCAGGAGGGTTGGAAAGCGAGGGTCCATTGCTGTACAACCCGCGCATGGAGATTGGGTTTCGGCATATGGCCGCAAGGTCTGCGGGCTGGTGTTTACCCCGGTGCAGAAATGGCGCCCCCGGGGCGATTCGTCGCAGGTCGGCTGCGCCGCAGCTGAAGTGCGCGCGGAGTGAGGCGCAGCCGAGCGACCGCCACGCCCTGCAAAGATATCGCCGGGCGGCAAGCTGGAGCGACGCGCGAGCTCGCTCGCAGGCGAAGCGGAAGCTTGGCGTCCCCGGGGCGATTCGAACACCCGGCCTTCGGTTTAGGAAACGAAAATAAAACCGAAAGTCCGGGCGTTCTGGGTAGTGCCTAGCAATCCAAATCC
>CAZMDZ010000095.1:9484-11386 GCA_964565175.1 uncultured Planctomycetales bacterium | reverse complement strand
GTTTTAAGGTCAACGACGGTGAGATTGTGATCCCAATGACCGCCAAGGGTTCGAAAGTCGTGGCTGCGGGCGTGTGGACTCATGTCTTCCACACCGTGGAGCAGTTGCGCGAGATGGAAGCGAAACACGCTGAGGAAGCTGGCGAAGAATTCGATCCAGAGTCGATCACCAAGCCGATTGACTATTGGCAGCTGAAAGGATTGGGCGCCAAGATCGACGTCTAATTGCCGGCACCGCCCCATTCATAACTCTTATCCCCTGCTTATTCCCCAAGCATCATGGCCAAAAACCGTGTTCGCAAATGGCTACGGATCCTGCACCGGGATCTGGGCTACCTCGCCGCTGGATTGACTTTGATCTACGCCATTTCTGGCATTGCGGTCAATCATGTCCAGGATTGGAATCCAAACCTAAGCATCGACCATGCGGTGGAGAGCATCGGCAATGCTGAGGGGGCTTCGGCCGAAGAAGTGCTGACTCGGCTGGGCGTGCCGACCGAGCACAAATCGACCTTCCGACCGAACCGGAATACCTTGCAGATCTTCGCTGAAAACGTGACTTACACGTTGGACATCTCGTCGGGCAAGGTCGACATCGAAACCACCGCCACCCGGCCAGGGATCTACGAAAGCAACTTCCTGCACCTCAACCACCCGAAGAAGCTTTGGACATGGGTTGCAGATGCATTCGCCGTCGTGCTGATCTTCTTGGCCATCTCCGGCTTGTTCATGATCAAGGGCAAAAAAGGCCTCTCTGGCCGCGGCAAGTGGTTCGCCGGAGCGGGCGTGCTGATCCCCCTCGTGTTTTTGTGGCTCTATCTTTAGAAGTTGAGTTATCCTCTAATGTGGGTCCCTCAGCCCGCATTCCACATGGCTATCACTCTCCTTCTAACCTCTTTATGGGCTGGCCTTGCCCAGGGCAGCTACTCCGTTCACGACCTTGGCGACTTGGGCGGCAATCATTCGGTTGTCTATGCCATCAATGACGCTGGCCATGCTACCGGGTTTTCGCTCACCCAATGGGGCGGCGACAAAGCCTACTTTTGGGACGGCACCACCATGCAAAACCTGGGCACTTGGGGCGAGTCTAGCTGGGGGCATGACCTCAACTGGAAAGACGAAGTCGTCGGTACTTGGGAGTATGGTTTCCGGGGTTTCCTGTGGTCCGGCGGCTCGCTAACCAAAATTGAGCCCGGGCAATCGTCGTCAACCGCGACGAGCATCAATGCCAAAAGCTTCCTCAGCGGATCCGCAGATATTCCGGGATCCCCCCTCCCCGAAATGCGAGCTTTTCTCCGCCATCCCGACGGCACGATTGACCTGTTGGATCCAGCTGGCGGGACCCACAGCCAAGCTTTGGGCGGGATTCAAGTGGATGGAACCGTCTGCGGTTACAGCTCCGCAGGTGGAAGCGCCCCCCGCCAAGCTGCGATTTGGCCTGCTGGTCAAGCCGCCCAACTTTTGGGAGGGCTACACCCGTCCTATTCCAGCCGGGGCTATGGCATCAATGACAGTGGAGCCGTGGTTGGAGATGCGTTTGTGAGTGCTACCGAAGTGGCCGCCTTCCGCTGGACACAAGCCGCAGGGATGGTTCAACTCCCCACTCCTGCTCACTTGCCGGATTTCGCCACCGCCAGGGACTTGAATGTCGACGGCACAGTGGTGGGTTATGCCCTAGACCAAAACTTGGATCCACCTAGCCGCGCGATTCGCTGGAACTCCCAGAACCAGGTCATCGATCTGAATCAGCTCATCCCTGCTGGCTCCGGCTGGACGCTGAAAAAGGCCTACGCAATCAACAGCCTTGGCGAGATTGGCTGCGCTGCTGAATTCCAAGGCAACACTCATGCCGTCATTCTTCGGCCGGACCTCAACGACCCCATTTTGGGCGAACTTTGCCTGC